>QHMS01000035.1 GCA_003217895.1 Verrucomicrobiota bacterium | reverse complement strand
AAAGTTGGTAGAAGGCAAAGGGGCGCATGCGTCCCGCTTGCGAAGCCGAGGGATTTCTTGCCCACGAAACAAACGAAAATCACGAAACGCGCAGAGGGTAAACACATCGGCAGATTTGTTTTGTGCTTCAGCTTTCGCGTTATTTGATGTGTTTAGTGGGCAAAAAATCCTCCGCGATCTCGTGTACTGGAATGTTGAGCTGACCGGATTAAGCTTCGGGCTCAAAGTCTGCCGTGCCGGTCTCGTCCCGCCGTAGCCTTGGCGAAGGCGTAACGACTCGTTAAAGCGTTAAAGGGGAACGCGGCGCTTCAACCGGCCCCAAAAAAAACTGTAGTGGCAGCCGTGCCGGGTGCAATCCGACCACTTTTTTCCTAACTTGCGACAAATTTTTCTCGACTTGCAGCGTGCGTGCGAAGTAAACCTCTCTCGCGTGCGAAAAATTTTTTCCTCCCAGTCGGCGTTCCTCAATCCGCGACTTTTGCTCGGTGTGGCGATCTGCTTAACCGGCATTTCTCTGGCGCTGGTCGTATTTGGGCAAAACCGATGGAACAATGCGCGCCCAAACAGCCCAGGTCTCGGCGTCATTGTGACAGGCTCGCCGGATGTGACGCCTACGCCTACGCCCACGCCGTCGTGTGTTCCGCCGCCTTCAAACATGGTCTCCTGGTGGCCGGGAGATGGCAACGCCAACGATATCTGGGACAGCAATCCTGGCACACTGCAAGGCGGAGCGACATTCGCACCGGGCGAGGTGGGACAAGCGTTCAGCTTGGATGGCATAGATGGTCGCGTTGATGTCCCAGATAATCCGAATCTCAACCCAGGTACGGGAAGCTTTACGGTTGACGCGTGGGTGTTCAAGACCCGTTTGCAAAACGATATGGCCATTGCGCCGGTCGTTGCGAAACATGTTGGAGACTTTCTTAACGGCTATGTTTTGAGCGCGGGCAATGGTGGAATCGGGTTTACAACCAATGAGATCGAAGCCGCCGCCGGCGATGCGAATGGCAATCGTGTAGACCTCAGCACAGGTGTAAACATTTCGCTGAACACCTGGACTCACCTCGCCATGACCTTTGATGGTTCCACGAAGACCTTGAATATCTATAAAGACGGCGTGCTTATTGGCAGTGGCTCAAACCCGCAGGTAGGCTCAATTGATCCATCCGGACAGATATTCCGCATTGGCAGTTATAACCGTATTTTCTTCGGCAGGATCGAGACTTTCCCCGGCGAGATCGATGAAGTCGAGTATTTCAATCGCGCGCTCTCGCAGGCAGAAATTCAGTCGATCGTTAATGCTGGCAGCTCAGGCAAGTGCAAGCCGCAGTGTGTTCCGCCGCCAGCAAACATGGTCGCATGGTATCCCGGCGATGGCAACGCCAACGACATCAGCGGTGACAACTATAACGGCACGTTATCTGGCGGTGTGACGTTCACGCCGGGCGAGGTCAATCAAGCATTCACCTTTAACGGCACCGACGGCGAAGTCATTCTACCGAATTCTGCGTCTGCGCCGTTGCTAAACTTTGGGCCGACCGACAGCTTCACCGTCGACGCGTGGATAAAACCTGATCCTTCCGTCTTGGGAACACAAAGAGCGGCAGTGTCTCTGACTTACGTCTGTAGCCCTGAAGAAATCGTGTTTGCCTTGCTCATCGACGGCAGGATTGATTTCGATATCAGAGACAGCAATGGCATCGCTGCCGTTACCGTATCGCCATCATCAATCCTGGACGGTAATTGGCATCAGGTTACGGGTGTTCGTGACGTTAGCACTCACACGGTGAAGTTGTACCTCGACGGCACTTCAGTGGCTTCGGTTACCGACACTACCACCGGCACTTTCACACGAGCAGATGGTCAGAACAGGATTGGATCAATCGCAGTCGCTTGTCCAACCGATCGATACTTCTGGAAGGGACAGATCGACGAAGTAGAAGTCTTCCGTCGCGCGCTATCCCAATCGGAAATCCAGGCAATTGTCAATGCCCGCAGCGCAGGCAAGTGCCGCACCTGCACGCCGCCGCCTGCGAACTTGCAGAATTGGTGGACGGGTGATGGCACGCCAAATGATCTGGAGAACAACAATAACGGCGTATGGCAGGGCACGCAGAGCTATGCACCCGGCATGGTTGCACAGGCGTTCAGCTTCAATGGTAGCAGCGCCGTCTTCATCCCTTCCGTGGGCAACGGTAACCTGGTCATGGGGATGAATGATTTCACGCTCGACGCCTGGGTGAAGACCACCGGAACCGGTTTCCAGGAAATCTTCGGGACCGGTTATTTATTCGGCAGCAATGCAAGCCAAGTGACCTTTGAAATTGATGCTAACCAAGCTGTTCTGTTTGTCCGAGACACGCCGGGGAATTCTGTTTTGGCCACCAGCACGACAGTTGTTAATGATGGCCAGTGGCACTTTATCGCCGGGTCGCGTCAGGGCACAACCGCATTGATCTATGTCGATGGGGTGCTGGAGGGCAGCAACAGCAATCCCGCGTTGGGCTCGGTCGACACCGGATGCGACACGGCCTTCATTGGCGCATACAATTCAACTGCTTTGTGTCCGACGACCGCAATAGAGGGTTTCTTCACCGGGTTGATCGACGAGGTCGAACTGGTCAAAGGGCGCGCGCTCTCGGCTGCGGAGATTGCCGCAATCGCTAACGCCGGCAGCGCCGGCAAGTGCAAGCCAGGGGGGTCGCCGACGCCTACTGCCACACCTACGGCGACGGCCACATTCAGTCCTACGCCAACGCCTACAGCTACGCGTACTCCAACGCCAACACCAACAGCTACTGCAACCGCGACAGCGACCGCGACCGCCACGTTCACACCTACCTCAACACCTAGCGCTACCCGCACCCCGACACCAACACCCACAGCTACGTTTACACCTACTCCGACGGCGACATTCACGCCGACGGCTACAGCTACCTTCACACCAACGGCGACGGCCACATTCACTCCGACCCCAACGCCTACAGCTACTCGAACTCCGACCCCAACACCCACAGCTACAGCCACGGCTACCGCAACCGCGACAGCGACGGCCACATTCACCCCAACCCCAACGGCTACTTTCACCCCGACCGCTACAGCGACATTTACTCCGACTGCAACAGCTACAGCTACTCAAGCGCCGAGCGCTACTCCAACAGCTACCTTTACTCCTACTCCAACCCCGACGGCTACTCGCACTCCAACGCCAACACCCACAGCCACTGCCACTGCCACATTCACGCCTACCCCCACAGCCACGGCTACTGCGACCGCAACTGCCACATTCACTCCGACCCCAACGCCTACAGCTACTGCAACCACGACGGCGACGTTCACACCTACCGCAACGCCTACGGCTACTCGTACTCCAACGCCAACACCAACAGCTACTGCCACCGCGACTGCGACCGCTACGTTCACTCCTACCCCGACGCCCACAGCGACTCGTACCCCAACTCCAACACCCACGGCTACAGCAACCGCGACGGCAACTGCTACATCCACGCCTACGCCGACAGCGACTGCTACAGCTACGGCGACAGCTACAGCTACGGTGACGCCGACGGCGACTGCAACTTCGACGCCTACACCTACCAACACGCCGAGGCGAACACCGACGCCAAGGCCGCGACCAAGCGCGCGTCCACCGGTAGGGCGCTAACTCTAACGCCGACGGCTACACCCACGCTGCCGATCAGGTGTGTCTCGGAGCGATCTAACAGAAGGAAACGAACGAAGGTTTTCATGTCTGAACCCAAGTACAATCCTTCGTTTTCTTCGCTGCCTTCTGTAAGAGCTCTGTGCGCTGCTGCATCTGGAAAACCCCTTTGCAACAGGCAAGCGGTTTCTTCCTGCCCACGAAACAAACGAAACAAACGGAACGTTCAAAGAGTAAACAAGTCGTAACAATTTGAAGGCAGTCCGCCCACGAATCACGCGAATGCATTGATTACCCGACTTGTTGTTTACTGGGGTCTATTCGCGTGATTCGCGGGCAGCAACCTTTTAACGCTTTAGCACATCAAAGATCGGCTGCGGATAAATGCCCAGCCAGATTGTTGCGATGATCAACGCGCTGATTGCCACGCGCGACAAGCCGTTCACAGGAATTCTGTCAACGGTTGGC
>QHMS01000034.1 GCA_003217895.1 Verrucomicrobiota bacterium | reverse complement strand
ACCGTCTCCATCGCCGGGCACGGAAAACCAGCAGTCAAACCAGCCTTCACGATCCCCAGGAGAACGACAAGCTGAAGAATCACCGAGCCCGGGGGAAGGTGAAAACGAGATGCCATCGCCGTCGCCGGGCGAAGGTGAAAGTGAAATGCCATCACCCTCGCCGGGGGAAGGTGAAGGCGAGGGCGAAGGCGCGGAACCATCAGCCACGCCGGCGGAATCGCCGGAGAACAAATTTGCCGGTGAAGTGAAAAGCGCAGGTGAACCGAACCAGCAGAAACCACCAGATAAGAACGGGCAGATTGCGGAGGCCGAGTTGGAAAAAGAGGGCCAGATGAGCGAGCGCCAGGCCCTGGCGCTGCTTGAATCGATGAAAGACGAAGAGGCGCGCGTTCGACTTGATGAACGCAGAGTAAAGCACCATGTCTATAACGACTGGTAGCGACGTTTGGGATTCGCTCGTTGATGTGTGATTGAAAATGGGACGCGCATTCTTGATTGGAATTACGGCCGGAATTCTCACGGTCGGGTTTGCATTTGCGGATCCGCCTAGCGTCACGGCGGTGCTGAGCAACTCAGAGATAGTTGTTGGCGAAACAGTCGAGCTGCAAATCAAGGTGACCGGCCCCGGCGACGCGAACCCACCGGAAGAGATTTCAATCGACGGATTGGAGATTCACGCCACCGGACAATCGCGACAGTTCGAAATACACAATTTCAGCACCAGTTCGAGCGTGACATACAATTACACAATCCTCCCGCTCAAGGCGGGTCGATTCACCATTCCGCCGCAAACAGTTCGCGCCGGCGGCAGTTTGCTCAGGACGCCGGCATTGACACTAAACGTCGCGGACTCACCAGGTCATTTGTCCAACGCGCAACCGAGTCGTGGCACGCAGAGTCAGTCAGTTCACGCAAGCGATCTGGTTTT
Source organism: Verrucomicrobiota bacterium (assembly GCA_003217895.1). GTDB lineage: Bacteria > Verrucomicrobiota > Verrucomicrobiia > Chthoniobacterales > UBA10450 > Udaeobacter. The sequence goes on along the minus strand of QHMS01000034.1, from coordinate 3,493 downwards.
TGCCGAATTGATTGTGCCAAAGAAAACCGCCTACGTCGGCGAGATCGTTCCTGTGCAAATCCGGATGGGATTTGACCCGCGAGTGCGTCCAAGACTGGTCGAGGCACCTGAAATCACCGGACAAGGATTCACCGCGCAGAAATTACAGGAATCCGGCCAAACTTCAGACACCATCAACGGCAGACCTTATGATGTGGTCACTTATAAGACTGCGATCGCTGCCGCACATGCAGGGAAATTCGAGCTCGGGCCCGTGAAAGCCAAGGCACAAGTTCTGGTTCCGCGCGCACGAAGTGCGCCGCGACCCCGCTCGCGTTCGCCATTCGATCTGTTTGACCTTGATGATCCATTCTCAGATCCATTCTTTAGCAATCCGTTTGCTCAAATGGGTGAGCGCCGCGAAGTAGAGATTAAAAGCGAACCTGTGGCGCTCGAAGTAAAATCGTTGCCGCCAAACGCGCCGCCCAGTTTTTCAGGCGCAATCGGGAACTTTACGATGTTAACCGATGCCAAACCCAAGGATGTGCAGGTTGGTGATCCCATTACCGTCACAACTGAAATCTCAGGGCGCGGCAACTTCGATCGCGTCAATGCGCCAGCGGTGGAGGATGAGCGTGGTTGGCACAAATATCCGCCGTCTTCCAAGTTCAAACAGGACGACGAGGTCGGCATCAGCGGCACGAAAACTTTCGAGACGGTGCTTTCGCCTAACGAGAAAAAGCAAACTCTGCCGTTGCTCGCATTTTCTTATTTCGATCCGATCAAGGAACATTATGTGACGCTGCGCAGCGAGCCGGTTGCGATCAACGTGCAGGGTGGAGCTGCTGCGCCCAACGTCGCGGCGGCTCAGCCGGCGTCACCAGCTCCGGCCACAGCGACACGCCCGGCGCCGACCCAGACTACAGTCAAGCCGCAGGATATTCTTTACCAACTCCCAGATCGCGGACGGACAATGGAGTCGTTTGCACCGATCTACACGCGTCGCTTCTTTTGGGTGGCGCAACTAATTCCGTTGCTCGTCGTGCTTGGATTCGCGGCTTGGAAAATTCGTCAGGCCAAGATTGACAATCGTGAGACGCGACGACTGGCTGCGTTGCATCATGAGGCGGCCGATCTGATGCATAAATTGCGTCGTAACGATGCGTCGCCGCGCGAATATTATGCAGAAGCTTCCAGAGTCGTCCGGGTAAAAACCGCGCTGGCGTCCGGCAGCCGTGGGATCGATCCAAACATCGTGGACGCGGAAACCGCGGCGGACACTTTCAAGCTGAACAGCGATGAGCGCGACCGGTTGCGCCGGTTATTCGAACAAAGCGATGAGTGGCAATACAGCGGCGCGCATAACGGACCGGGTCGGATCTCCCCGGAAAACCGCCATGAAGTGTTGGAGTTAATTGAAAATTTAGAATGAACTTTCTTGCCGTCATTCCGAGCGCAGCGAAGCGGAGTCGCACGCTTGCGATTTTTTTCTGTCTGATTTTCGGGATGGCTTTATCTGTATTTGCACAACCAGACGCCGAATTTGCAAAGGCGAACCAGGCATTTGCTCAAGGCCATTTTAAGGAAGCAATCGCGAATTACGAAACGCTAATTCGCGATGGCCAATGGAGCGCAAACGTATTTTACGACCTCGGCAACGCTTATTTTCGCACCGGGGATTTCGGGCGCGCCATCTTGAATTACGAACGCGCGCTCGCCTTGGAGCGGCATCATCCGGAAGCGACAGCGAATTTGCAGATCGCACGCGACGAAGCGCACGCGCTGGAGCTCCCGCCAAACTGGCCGGAGCGTTATCTGCAATTTGCGACAATCAATCAGTACAGTATCGCCGCAGTTGTCGCGTTCTGGCTTGCGATTTTTGGAATGGCCACATTAATCTTCGCGCGACGCCGATCAGCCACGATGATTGTCATTTCGATCGGCTGCTTGCTCGTGTCCGGCGTTGCCATCTGTTCGGTTTACACGCTCGATCGCGGCAGCAAGGGCCGGGCGCTGGCGATCATAACAGGCAAGGATGTCCAGGCACGCCTCGCGACCGCGGACACAGCGAATGCCGTTTTGGCGTTGCCTTCTGGAAGTGAAATCAAGGTTCTGAGTACGCGCGGTGATTGGATCTATGCGGCGCTGCCGAATAACTTGCGCGGTTGGATTCCAGCGAAGAACGCCGAGCAAGTGCGGCTGTAGCAAGGAGCGGCGATCTCTAGTCCGCCGAGATCGACGAATAACATCTTCCCAGTCGTCAGGTTCAAATCGACGGCTGCCCAAGTTCGTTCCTTGAAGGGCGTCCGCGGTTTGCGATGACAGCGAATCATCGGTAGAGAAATTGTATGACCCCGAAGATGGAAATCGGCACCGACAGAAAGGCGCTGCAAATTAATCTGGATCCGGCCAAGTACGGGACGTTTGCAGAAATTGGCGCCGGCCAGGAAGTAGCGCGGCGATTTTTCCGTATCGGCGGCGCAGCCGGCACCATTGCCAAGACCATGTCTGCCTACGACATGACATTCAGCGACGCGATCTATGGACCGGCGGACCGCTACGTCAGTCGTGTTCGTCTTCAGACGATGCTCGACCACGAATACGATCTTCTCATCGAACGGCTCGACGCGAAATTTGGGGCGGAGAAAACCTTCTTCGTCTTTGCAGACACGGTTGCGGCGCGCAGTTTTAAACAGCGCAGCGAATCGCACGGCTGGCTGGGCTTGCGCTTTCAATCCGACCCGCGCGGGCAACCGAGCCAGATCATCATCCACGTGCGCTTGCTGGACCAAACCAACGTTAAACAACAAGAAGCCCTAGGCGTGATCGGAGTGAATCTCCTTCATGCCACGTTCTACCATCGCCAGCCGGAGAAATTAATTTCATCGCTTCACGAAAATCTCCCATCGGGACGAATCGAAGTGGACATGATCAAGTTTTCCGGACCGATCTTTCAAAGCGTTGATAACCGATTGATGAGTTTGCAGTTGGTTAGCCAGGGCCTGACAAATGCTGTGATGTTCAAGGCGGACGGTGAGACGGTTCAGCCTGCTGAAATTTTTTACAAAAAAGCGATACTGGTTGAGCGCGGGAGTTTTCGGCCTGTAACCTGTGCCACTAACGACATGCTCGATGGCGCGCGCCGCGTTTTTCTGAAGCACTGCGATTGCTCGCAAGACGAGGTTGTCGTGCTCATGGAGATGACGCTGGAAAATTTGCTCGCCGATGGCCAGGTCGATCACGCCGATTTTCTCGCTCGCGTCGATATTCTCCGTGCATTGGGAAGAACCGTCCTGATCTCGAAGTTTGGCGAATATTATCGGCTCGCGGCGTACCTTTTTCGTTACACGAACAGGGCAATCGGTCTTGTCATGGGCGTGCCGAGTTTGATCGAGATTCTCAACGAAAAATATTATACGAACCTCGAAGGCGGAATTTTGGAAGCGCTGGGCAGGATGTTTAAGGGAGGGCTAAAACTTTACGTTTATCCGATGGTTGATGAGGCAAGCGGTAA
>QHMS01000033.1 GCA_003217895.1 Verrucomicrobiota bacterium | reverse complement strand
GGCAAACCCGAGGAACCGGTTATTGCCTCAACCATGCTTTTCCGCTATGCGCACGATCGAAACCTCTTCTGGCTCGACAGATTGGGTGGCCGGCCTGCGCCCATTTGGATTCTTGGCGATAGCGATGACAATTACGTCCCTTTCAGGATCAGCGCAGACAGAATATATGCCAACTCCGGAATCCGAATGGAAGACTACAAGGTCATTGACCGCCGGGGCCGTTTCGTTTTGCTCAAAAAGAAAGGCTAGCTAGAGCTACTGGTACCAGCGGCGCGTCAGCGTCACGGTAAAGAAAACTCGCACAGAAACTCGGAAAGCGACGGCTAAAGGCAAGATCTATCGGAAATACCATTGGAAAACCGAGTGAGGAAACTATCTTCACTCGAATGCCGCTTCGCTGGAGAGAGCTATTCACCTCAAAGGTGGACAGGAAACTGCCTTGGAATCGATGGGATTCCGTGGCTCTCGTGATCGGTGTGTTCACCGTTGTCTGGGTCTTTGCGCTTAAACTCAAAACATTCTATGATCTGGGCTACTCTGGGGATCTCTTCTTGAGTGTCCAAGCTGCGCGAAGCTGGCTCGAGGGAAAAGGGCTGCTCAGAGACAATTATACTGGGAACTTGCTCACCATTCACACGCAATTCCTGCTCGTTCCACTTGGGATTTTGGCAAAGCCATTCGGCGCTCCCGGATTACTGTTCATGCTTAGCATGGCGGTAGGAGCGACTTACTTCTGCGCGGTGCGCATCCTGCGAGTTCTTGGCGTTGCAGGTCCCATCGCTCTCATCGCAGCCGGGACAATCCTTGTTTCACCCCTTTCGGTTGCTTTCTACCAGGACGCCGGCCATGGGTTCCATGTCGAGATTCTCGCGCCAGCGTTGTGTCTAGTCCTGTTCTATTTCCTACTTCGGCAGCGGATGATTCCGTCAATTGTGACAGCACTCGCTGTTATCAGCGTGAAGGAGGACGCGCCAATCGCGGCCGCTGTGGTGGCGATTATAGCAGGCGTTGAGACATGGATTTCGTCGGCTGAAAAACCATTGCGCTGCCGCTTTAACCAGTCGGCGGCGCTCACACTTCTACTGTCAATTTTGGCGATCCCCTTTTTGCTGGCAGTGTCTTGGTCGCAGTCGCCGACGGAGTATGCACGTCACTCGGTTGATCGCCTCGGGATCGTGCCGGCTGGCAGCTTCTCAAATGAAGGAATTTTCTTCGCCTTTGTTGGCTCGCATGTTACTCATTGGCTTGGTAGCAGCGTTGTTCGTCAGTGGCTGTGGATCGTCGTAGTTGGTAGCTTCGGGACAATCTTGTTACGCCCATGCTACATTGTGATCGGTCTGCCCACCACAGTAGTTGCATGGCTCGTGCATGGGGCGCGACGGGCGGACGACCTCTTATGGCCACCACGATTCTCTCCCGTTGAGGCGCTTCTCTGGTGTGTTACTTTGGTAGGGTTTGCTTCCATCGTGCGGCTTTCAATGTCTGCAGAAAGACGCACCCGGATCATCATACTCGCCGCTGCAATTGCAGTCGCAGTGCTGTCGGCATTCGCACAACTCGGCTTTGTTCCGAAGTATGCCCGTGAGGCTTACTTTCTCCGTTCCAGCAGCGTTTACTCGCCGCAGGAGCGGCAACAGGCGGACGCGCTCTTCGTGCGTTATCAGCGTGAAGCAAAGCCTGAGGAGCCCGTCGTTGCCTCAACTTTGCTTTTCCGCTATGCACACGATCGAAACCTTTTCTGGCTCAACCGACTCCATGGTCGACCCGCACCGATCTGGATCCTTGGCGATACTGCCGATCCCTATCTCCCGCTGAGGATCAACTTGGACAAAGCCGACGGGAACTCTGGAATTCGAATTGAAGACTATGCACTAATCGACCGTTACGGCCGTTTCGTGTTGATGAGGAAGAAGGAGTAGGAACTCGCTTTAGCGATGGATGAAAGTCACGGTTAATCCGTGCTTTGGGGCGGGTTGGCCTTTAGCTCAGCATGACCCTGAGGCAACAGGGTCACCGGTGTGTCAGAGTCACTGTAAAGAACGCTGCACAGACGCTTGAAAAAAGACGGCTAAGGGCAAGATCGACTGGGAACAACGTGCGATAAATGAAAGGTGGAACGGGCAGCCTATGGGATATTCCGCCAGTAATCATGTACGATAGTGCGGTGAAAGGCCGAATCGAGAGATTCCCGACATCGTAATTATCGTTCAAGCGCTGCAGCCATTCGGGGTTACGGAAAAAAATCAGCCAGGGCAACGCGATATTGGCGGATGCCAATGGTCCCCCGAGATTGCCAAGCTCCGGTTCGGAAATCCGGAAATCGACCGGTTCGTGGTGCAGATACTTGAAAATGACGGTTGATAGCATTGAGAAAAAGGGCTCAGTCGCGATTAGCTTGCCGCCTGACTTCAACTTGCTGGCCGCGCGGTTCAGAAAGGCAACTGGGCTTTTCAGGTGATGCAACACATTGGTAACCGTAATAACATCAAGGCTGCTGTCCCTGATTGCGTCCAACTTGTCGATTTCATGGCAGTCAAATACAAGATCGAGATAATCCAAGTCGAGCACGTCACTCGTAACAGCGTTTGGGAGAAATTGTTTCAGCGGCGAAGTGCCGCTGCCTATCTCCAAGATCGAAAGCGCCGCCGGATTGGGAAATTCTTTGAACTGATCACGGTAAAGTTCGCGATACCAGAAAAGAAGATTTTTGTTAGCGCCCAGCCGCGCGCGGTTGCGCAGTGTGATGGCACGATCTTTCGCCTGTTCACTCTGAAAAACCGTTGTCGCGCTGCTCATTTGATTGCGCGGATGTACAGCGAGCCGGCAAACTCCGAGATCACCGGCACGCTTTCGAGAAACCGGCCCACGGCGTCCAATCGATCGACTAGAGGAACTGGTGTTTTGGGGTGGAGGAAATCAAAGGAAACGATTCGAACATCACGATAGCCTTCTTGCTCGAGCAAACGCCGGAGCCGCCACCGGAAGAATGCGGTCTCATCCGGTGAGTCGCCGAGTTTCCGTTTCACCCAGGGCACATTCTTTTGTATCGCGATCTGAGGGTTCAGCATGTTTGGCTCTGTAAAGTAAATCGTACCGCTGGGTTTCAACACCCGATAAATCTCGCGAATTGCCTCTTCGATTTCGAGGTGATGTAGAACCGAGCTGCCCACTACCGAATCGAACACGGCGTCAGGACAGCTTAATTCATAAGCGTTCTGGATTTCATAACGAACATTTGGCGCAGAACAATTTGCTTTCGCGATTTCCAGAAGCTCAGGTGAGACGTCAATGGCAACAACGTCTGCTCCGGAGCGCGCCAGTTCCCGAGTGAAATAGCCAGTACCGCAACCCAACTCTAGCACGCTCATTCCTGGCCGGAGATGCCTGCTGAGCATCTTCACCCGGCGCGCCCAGCGCAGTTTACCAGCTGGACTCTCCCAATTCCAAATCTCCCCCGCCCCGTGCTCGGCCAAGAAGCGGCCGTGTTGAATCTCTTTGGCAATGCGCTCCTGCATTGAAGAGTTTTTAGATGACCGCGAATTTGCAACTCCCATGCGTTTGTCGCCAGCCCGACGATTTGAGATACCGAATTAGTAGCCGAGTTTTAATTTCAGAAATCCGTGCCAGCACATTCTCAACATCACAAGCCCGTTTCGAAAGACCTTGGTCATCTTCGTGGAACCGTAAATGCGTTCTTGGTAATGGACCGGCAGGTCCAGAATTTTAAGGTTCAACTTTGCGGCGCCGAATAACAGTTCATAGTCTCCCCATCGGTCTTCGGTTCCCCAACTTCCGAGCATTGGCCTAATTCGCTCCCAGTCGCTTCTCCAAAGGACTTTTGTGCCGCATAAAGTGTCTTTCACTCGTTGCCCGAGCAAATAGGTGAAAGCGACGCTGAAAAATTTATTGCCCAGCATGTTTGCTCCATTCATCGCTCCTTTTGGCACGGGATAGACCAGGCGCGATCCGTTAACAAACTCCGCCTGTCCCGAAAGGATAACATCGATGAAATAAGGCAACTCCTCGGGAATCGTCGTAAGATCGGCATCAAGGATCATCAAAATATCGCCTGTGGCAGCGTTGAAACCTGTCCAGACGTTTCGCGACTTACAAACTCCCGGCCCGTGCTCCAGACGAATATTCTTTTCCGGATAGAGCGCCTGCACCCGCAACACTTCTTCAGCCGTGCCATCGGTGGATTGATCATCACAGAAAATCAACTCTGTCCGGTCCGCTAAAGGCGGAACGCGGCGAACGGCCTCCTCCACATTTCCTTTCTCATTCTTGCATGGAATGACGACTGATACTGAAAGCCTTTCCGGTGAAACCGGCGGTGGTACCACTCGTGCGATGACCATCTGCGTCATGCAAAGCTTGTTCAGAAATGGCAGGCGCGCACAAAAACGATTTAGAATACTCGACAGCAAGGGCAAATATTTCGGCAAGATGACGACTCGATGCGTCTCAAGCGCTTCAAAGCCGGCGAGCTTCAATAGATTTCGGATATCCGTGGTGGAAAGCCAGTTCT
>QHMS01000032.1 GCA_003217895.1 Verrucomicrobiota bacterium | reverse complement strand
CTGAATAGGAATCTCTCGTCCGGTCTTCGCTCATCTTCGCCGTTGTCCGGGGAACCCGTACACCTGAATTGCCGTCCCGTCCAATGTCTTTGGAGCGTCGCACACGGTAGTGTTAGTGAGATTGTCAGTTATCGCCTCGCTCTTCGCAAGAGAGAGGGGATGGCGAGGGTTGCTCCAAGAGGTCTGGCGCGTCTGCGAAGCTCAAACTCCTCACCTCAGTCCTCTCCCCTAGGCAAGGGAGAGACAGAACAACGGCCGTCGAGGTGACAATTAAGGAACGCTACCGTCACATGCAAGCTTCCCGTGATCCTCTCGCTGGCTAAGATCGATAGTTATGGCCCTCAAGGAGATTGCCCCGGTGAGCGATGCACGCCTGCGCGGCGCGATGTTCGTTTACGTCGCAGCGGTATTCGCTGCCTTGGGCGGTCTTCTGTTCGGCTACGACACAGGCGTCATCTCAGGCGCTCTCATTTTCATCAAACGCGAATTTGGCCTAACGACTGCAGCCGAGGAAATTGTTGTCAGTGGCGTTTTGTTGGGCGCAACCATTGGCGCCATCCTCGGTGGAAAAGCGGCCGATCTCTTCGGTAGGAGGAGGGTGTTGCTTGTGACGGCGACAATCTTTGGTGTGGGCGCGCTCGCCAGCGCCGTGGCGCCTTCACCCGCGATTCTGATTGCCAGCCGCGTGGTCCTCGGTTTGGCGATTGGTCTCGCCTCAACAAATGTCCCAGTCTATTTGTCTGAAGTTGCGCCTGCGCATGTGCGCGGCTGGGTCGTATCGCTCTTTCAACTCGCCGTTACCGTCGGCATCGTGGTTGCGTATCTGACCGATTACGCTTTTGCTGGTATCGAGGGCTGGAGATGGATGCTCGGCCTCGCTGTCGTTCCCGCGCTCGTTTTTGGCACCGGCATGTTTTTTCTGCCAGAAACTCCACGCTGGCTGATTCGTGGCGGTCAACATGAAATTGCGCATCGCGTTCTCGTGCGCATTCGCGGGCTGGCCGATGTTAACGCGGAAATCGAAGAGATCAGGTCAAGCCTGGCGCAGCAAACCGAAAGTGGACGTTGGGCAGACTTACTGCATCGGCAGGTGCGCCCAGCTCTCTTTGTTGGATTGGGCCTCGCCGTCTTCCAGCAAATTACCGGTATCAATACCGTGATCTATTACGCGCCTAAGATCCTTCAGGCCGCCGGATTCGATTCCGCTTCGGGCGCCATTCTGGCGACCGTGGGCGTCGGCGTCGTAAATGTCGGCATGACCATCTTGGCAATGTTTTTGATTGATCGTGCCGGCAGGCGACCGCTGTTGCTTGTCGGCATCGCCGGAATGATTGTCACGCTTACCGTGCTTGGCTTGAGTTTTCGGATCTCAAATCCATCCGGGCACCTCGCGGGGATCGCTGTGATTTGTCTGATGGGTTACGTTGCCGCGTTTGCAATCAGTCTTGGGCCAATCTTCTGGCTGTTGATTGCCGAGATTTATCCACTAAAAATTCGCGGCATCGCGGAGGGCACGGCGGCCACGTTCAACTGGGGTTCGAACTTAATCGTCTCGCTTACCTTTCTGACACTGGTCGAGAAACTGGGCGCCAGCTCAACGTTTTTGCTTTACGCGCTTGCGTCGGTGGCGTCATGGCTGTTTGCCTATTATCTCGTTCCGGAAACGAAGGGGCGCACTTTGGAACAGATCGAAGCTTTCTGGAGAGCAAGGCCACGACGCGTATAAAGCGATTTGAAAATGTTGTAGCCACCGGCCTGTGGCCGGTCTGGTTCCGGCTGTGCTCTTTTGCCTCAGGGAGACGGCCCACAGGGCCGTGGCTACAGCGGCTGCCGTTTTATTTACGCGCTAGCCCATTTTGTGCCGCGGCCAGATGGGGTTTGTGCGAGCTAAAAAGAGAATGTTACAATTGAAAAAATGTTCGCAGCCGGGTGAGGAACGTCGCCGTGTATTGGCGTTGCTTTAAGACGTGTTCGCCGGTGCCGGTGGCTTCCTTCAGAATCCCTTCGGTTTCCATTTTTCGCTGGGCAAGCAGCTCGCTCAGTTGCACGAGGCACCCGGGCTCGCTCTGCAGCACTTCGGCCATGGTGGGTTTGCCGATTTCCATCACGTAGCAGTCCCGATCCGCGCGCACAGTGGCGCTACGCGGTTCGCCGGTGAGCAGCGACATTTCTCCGAAGCAATCCCCCGAATTCAGCGTGGCTACATGAATTGTCGATCCATTTTTTGAAACGAAAACATTCGCTTCGCCGCGCAGCAGCACGAACATCGAGTCACCCGGCGAGCCTTCCTGGATCACCGGTTCGCCGCGACCGAAGATGTTGAGGCGCGCCTGCTTGATCAGATGGTCGAGTTGTTCGTCGGAAAGACACTCGAAGAGTGGTTCGCCACGCAGAATCGACAATGCCTCGGCTTGATCGTCCTGAATGGCAGGCACCGCTTTCCGTTCCACGTGCAATGTGCGGATCGGGAAGGGAATGGTGATACCCTGGCGCTTGAGTTCGTACCAAACATTCGTACGAACGGCGTCGTTGGTCTCATTGATCCTGGAGTGGTTTCCCATGTAGTACTTGATCTCGTAGATCACGGCGTGATCGGCAAAATCGACCAGGAAAACCTTTATCTTTGGCTGTGCCAGAACGTTTTTAGCCGTAAAGGCTGCCCGGAACAATGCATCCTTTACCACATTGGGTGGGTTTTTATATTCAACTCCAACGCGAACCCGCATGGCGTGAACTTCGGTCGGATAGTGGAGATTCACGATCTCGTGGCTCACCATCTCGTTGTTCGGGATATCGAGATAAATGTTGTCGTTGGTGCGCAGTCGCGTCGAACGCCAGTTAATCTCCATCACTTCGGCGAACCGCTCGCCTACTTGTAACCAGTCGCCGACCTTATAAGGCCGGTTAATTTGGATCGCTATGCCGCCAATGATCCCGGAGAAAAGATTCTGTCCAGCGAAGCCGACGACGATTGCGATCACCCCGGAGCCCGCCAGCAGTCCTTTTAGTTGCGCTTCGGCATGGTAGCCGTAGCTCAGGACAACTAGCAGTACGATCAAAAAAATGATGCCGGCGACAACCTCACGCAGAAAATGTGGGATCGCTGTCTGCCGTTTCTTTTCGAAATAGAAATCCCAAACGTAGCGATTAATCAGCGCAACAACCAACGCCGTGCTCAACAAAATCACCGCCGCGCCGACATGATTGCGCCAGGACGCGTGGACTCCGTACACGGCGATTGCGGCATAAAAGGCGAGCATTAAACAGAAGAGCCGGAAGAAGAGGCCGAGCGGCACACCAGCGCGACGTTTTAGAAAGCGGCCAATGCCGACGGCGATAAAGAATGTGCCGATAAACACGATCACCGTGATCGCATCTCGCTGTGCTTCAGAAACGGCGTCGAACATCAAGCGCGAAGTATATCAGAAAGCAGTTCGCTTGAAAGTTTTCTCGTAAAAACCCATAAAAGCAGCTACAGGGCGGGCGCTTCGTCTGCCGATCTGGAATGGTAACCCCGAAAGCGTTCGGGGTTGCCCTACAATCCTTTCGTCGGCGCAATGATTAGCCACGCCCAGCCTGCGAGAAAGCAGAGGCCACCCAGGGGAGTGATAGGACCGAGCCAGTCCCGCGCCTGCGGGATCAACGCCAGCAAATAGAGACTTCCGCTGAAAAGAAAAATCCCCGCAAAGAGCAGCCACCAGGCACCGCGATTGACGTTCCCGTAAAGCGCTAGAACGAGCAATGCGATTGCCTGAATAAAATGATAAAGGACGGCTTTGTTCCAGACATCCAGCATGCCCCGCAGTTCGAGAGTCGATTTCAGACTGTGCGCTCCGAACGCTCCGAGCGCTACGGCCAGGAAACAAAGTGCGGCTGCAATCCGAAACAACGAAATCGACATTTTGCTATCTCCAGCGACTTCGGCGCATCTCCAACTGCTTTTTCAGATCGTCCAATGCTGATTGTCGGCTTTGCCGAATCGTTTTCATGTAAAAAATCGTTCCAGCGGCGCCGAGAGCCGCCGCTCCCACAAAGTTAAGTCCAGGTCCGAGTTTCCACAGATACGCGCCAAGGATTGCGCCGGTGCTGACGATCAAATCGCGAACAAGATAATACGTGCCGACCATTTGGCCGCGACGGTCGGCGTCGCTGTATCCGATGATGAGCGCCTTGCGTGATGTGTCTCCGAACTCTTTTAAGCCTCGAATCACAAATGCGATCACCAACGCCGAAAAACTTCGCGACAACAGCAAACTGATTGGAAAAAGCGTGAACATGATGAAGGTCACGATTACGAAAGGCTCGCGTCCATGGCGATCCGCATAATGCGATGCAGGAATGATGCATATGATGGCAGCGAGCATTTCTATGGCGGTAAGGATGCCCACTTGCCTGCCGCTGACGCCGATGTAATCCATCGCAAAAATTACGACCCATGCGTAGGGCACTCGTTCGCAAAAGCGAATCAAGATGTCGCTCAAGAGCAAACGCTTCATCGGCGAATTGAATTCGCGCAGGGTTCGCCAGAAGCTCCAGCGCTCGAACTGCGGGGCGGTCGCGGCGGCGGCTTCCGGCGCACCTTTCGTTTCTTCGCGCAACTGCCGCTGCACTAAAATTGTGACCGCCGAGAGAAAGATCGAGACGACAAGCGCGATGCGCACGCCGTT
>QHMS01000003.1 GCA_003217895.1 Verrucomicrobiota bacterium | reverse complement strand
CCGAACGAGTTGTTCGGAATGGTGGTGTTGGGTATGCCGCCGCAGGTCTGAGGTGGATTCACTGTCACCCCAGGGTTGGCTGTGTTCTGCAAGACCATTTTGGTGGTAGCGATGTCGCGTTGTAACTGTGGACGCGCCGACCAGAGCAGAGCGACGGTGCCTACCACGTGCGGCCCGGCCATGGAGGTGCCAGAAAAGTTGGCGTAGCTAGTGTCGCTGGTGTTCACGGACGAGCGCACATTCACTCCGGGCGCAGAAATATTCGGCTTAAGGCGGTTCGAGCCATCGCGGGTCACCGGCCCCCGGCTGCTGAAGCCCGCAAGCGTATTGCTGATGTCAATCGCCCCAGTGGAGAAAGAAGCATTATAGATCGCCGGAGGATCGTTGACCGTAGAGCACGGCGGACCGCTGTTGCCTGCCGACGCTTCGACGAAGATGCCTGCTGCCTGGGTGTTCTCGACGATTATCCGCAGCTCATCGCCCGTGGTGCAGCCTTCGCTGGTCGGGCAAATCCAACTGTTGTTGATCACGTGCGGGCGCAGCGCTGGGTTGGGATTCTGTCCGTTCAGGTCGGTCGGAGCTATGAAGAACTGAAAGCATTCCGTGTATGTGGATGGCATGCCGTTGCCTTGGTCCATGTTACGGCAACCAATCCACTTCGCCCCCGGCGCCACTCCAATCTGGTTGCCGGTTCCGTCGTCGCCAGAGGTGCTGCCGGTGGTGTGTGTGCCGTGGCCGCTATCGTCGCAGGGGGCCTGGTTGTTGGGACCACAAACGCCGCCGCCGGAATGGATGGCGTCCCACCAGTTGTAATTGTGATCAGCGGTAACCCCGTTCCAACCACGGTAATGAGGTTTCAGTGCGTTGTGCGTCCAGCGCATGCCGGTGTCCTCGTTGCCGATGACGATGCCCTGGCCAGTGAAGCCCATTGCCCAGACTTGCGGAGCATTCACGTTCTGCACATTCCACTCGATAGTGGAGGGATTACCGGATGTGACGCCAAAGTTCGCGATTGATGGATCTTCGATCCAACGAGTTGGTCTGTTAGAATCCACGCGCGCCACATCGGGACGGGCAGCCACCGTCTCCACCAACGCGCGGTCTGCGTTAGCAATAATCATGTTGACCACCCAGAACGACTGATAAGTAACTCCTCTGGAGTCGAGAAGATTTCGGATCCCCTTCTGAGTGCGAGCGGCATGCTGACTCAGGGTGTTGTAAACGGACCAGCCACGCGCATCCTGATCCTTCATGCCATAGCCAGCACTGACATCAGCCTGGTCCGCGAGCAGGAAGATCACCGAGGCGCTCTTGCCGCCGGCCGTGTCGGCCAATACCTCCGGCGCAATCTTGTTCGTTGGAGCCGACGCGGTCCGAGGTTGCGCCGAGGCTTTGCCAAGCGCAAACAGGACAATCATGACGCCAGCGAAACAAAGCAGAACGCCGATTAGGACGCGGAATGTAAAGAACCCGCCTTCGCCGAGGCGCCTTCGCATGATAGCTACGTCGGGCGATGGGCTACGGCGGGCAGGTCCATTTTTAGAAGCAGTTTTATTTTTCATAGTGTTTTAATCACGGTTGCCGACGCGTGATTCGTTACATTGTTACAACGTCACACCGGGTTTCCGATTCAACGATTTAACGGTTCAACGATTTAACGCGACGAAGTCGAGTGAAATCGTTCTACCTGAATTTGCTAGAGCGTGTCAACGTTATTTTGAATTTATTTCGCCACAGAGCAGCGTCAGTGCATGGTCAACCTAACGTCAAAGCGGCTCGTATGCTTGCGGGCTCAAAAACTGTCGCCTCTTCCTTGGCGAGGGAGAGGGAGGGCCAAGGTTGCTTCCAGGGGGAATGGCTGCACCTACGGAACTCGAACCCCTCACCTCAGTCCTCTCCCCTTGTCCAAGGGGAGAGACGGAATTGACAATTGGCTATAGCTCGCTGCCGACCCAAGGCGGCTTAACGCGTTGGGAAACAAATGCGGGTTCGCCGCCAAGGTGGAACGCGTTGTCCTCAACGCGTTGATTAAAGTAACGCGGCTTTGCCGCCTAATATCGTGCGCCTCCGGCGATCCATCTGTCATCGTCTTGAGGACAATCCGATCCACCTTTAGCTCGCCTTTGCCACCTCAGGCTGGGAACTCGCGAGGTGTCTCTCGCGAGTTCCCGGCTATAAGAGGTCCACTTAGCGTTACACCGGCGGACGACGCGTCGGCTGCGGCCTGGGCGTCGGCGTATGTCTGGGCGTGTGAGTAGGTGTCGGTGTCGGCGTCGAAGTCGCCGTGGCCGTAGCTGTTGCCGTCGCCGTAGCTGTCGGCGTTGGCGTTCGCGTGGCCGTAGCCGTCGCTGTGGCTGTGGGCGTTGGCGTCGGTGTGCGGGTAGCTGTCGGGGTTGCAGTCGGTGTATGTGTGGCTGTGGCTGTGGCCGTAGCTGTAGCTGTAGCTGTTGCTGTAGCTGTAGCTGTAGCTGTAGGTGTTGGCGTGCGTGTAGCTGTCG
The DNA here is from genome assembly GCA_003217895.1 of Verrucomicrobiota bacterium. Lineage (GTDB taxonomy): Bacteria > Verrucomicrobiota > Verrucomicrobiia > Chthoniobacterales > UBA10450 > Udaeobacter. The sequence goes on along the minus strand of QHMS01000003.1, from coordinate 2,791 downwards.
GCGTTGCAGTCGGAGTCCGTGTAGCTGTCGGCGTGGCACTTGATGTCGCCGTCGCTGTGGCCGTGGCTGTAGCTGTTGGCGTTGCAGTCGGTGTACGTGTCGCTGTCGGCGTGACCGTAGCCGTAGCTGTAACTGTCGCAGATGCTGTGGCTGTCGCCGTTGGCGTCGGTGTTGCGCAGACTTGGACGGTCGTCATCTCCACGGTGTTCGTGTCCCCGGTGGTGCCATTGTATCCGCCCACGACCACCAGCCGATTGCCAACCGCTGCGCCGCTCGTCCAGGAATGCGGCACGTTCATGTTCGGGCCAGTTGACCAGGTATTGCTGGCGATGTCGTAGATGTAGGTCGAAGTATAGGCAGAGGGCGCGCTCGGGCGCTTGAACAGCGACCACAGGAGGGACGGCTTGCTCGAGGCATGTGCGCGCGTCGGAGCCTCACCCGGCCCAAAGGAGGGTGTCCCACCGCCAAAGATGTAGTTCGTCCCGCCGATGTTGCCCGACCCAGCCATGCGGTCGGCCACCGGCAATGGCGCCATGGCGGTCCAGGTGTTAGCCACGATGTCGTAGCGGTAGTGGTTAGTCGAACCGACTCCTCCGCCACCGTAGCCGCCCATCAGGTAGATGAACTGCCCGGAAATGGCGCTGTTGGACGAGCCTTCACCCACCGGCGCACTGAGTCGGGTCGTGTTCCAGGTGTTGGCCACCGGGTCATATTCCCAAGTCTGGCTTTGTTCGGTGAAACTGCTGTCGAGCCCGCCGATGACATAAATCTTGCCGTTGCCCGAATAGTACACCGCTTCGGGCCAGATGCGGGCCGCAGGCATCGGCGCCCCTGTAGTCCACGTGTCACTCGCAACATCATAGACGTAGGTCGTGTCCAGGACTCCGTTGTCGTAGCCGCCGAACACATAAATCTTATTGACGTTGGCGGCGTAAGCGGACCGCGCATCATACACCGTTTCTGGCATGTTAGCTAACTGCGTCCAGCTGTTAGCTACAGGGTCATAGCGGTAAAGCAGGCTGGCTGCTGCGTTGTTCACAAAACCCCCTGCGGAATAGGCATAGGTGGCGTTCGTGGAAACAGCTGAGCTTTCAAGAACTCCTCCCGGATAACCGTTGACGATGTTCCACGGCCCAGGAGTAACTCCTGGTACGCACGTGGGTGTAGGTGTTGCTGTAGTAGGCGCAGTAGGTGTAGCCGTTGCCGTTGCCGTTGCTGTTGCTGTAGCGGTAGCGGTAGCGGTCACTGTCGCCGTGGCCGTTGCTGTTGCTGTGGCCGTCGATGTCGGCGTTGATGTCGCCGTAGCTGTGGGCGTCGGAGTTGGCGTCGCGCAAACGCCGGCAAAGATCTCCATCGTATTTGTTGGCGTGGTGGGAGCATATCCCCCTGCCAGCCAGACGCGGCTGCTGCCGTCGGTATCGGTGGGGAAATTGCGCCGCGCAAGGGTGAATGGCAAACCCGTTGACCAAGTCCCTGCCACAGGATCGTAGATGTCCACCTCATTGGAAGGATTGGGCGCGGTTCTGCCCCCGCCCATCACCCACATCTTGTTATTGAAGTTCAGCGCCCGCGTCTCGCCTGTGGCCCTCGGTATGGGGGCGATGTTGGAGATACTATCCCCCACCGGGTTATAGACGAAAGAGTCCGTAGCGTCAGTGATAGCGCCGCCCGAGATCATGCTGCCTCCACCCGTGAAGATGAGGGTGCCGATAGTCGTGGTCGGTATATAGCCGCGCGAAACAGGCAGAACGGCGGCCTTCTGCACCCAGATGTTGGTCGTGGGAGTAAACTCCCAGATCTCGTTAGTCGCAGTCCCCCCGGGGACGTTGAATCCGCCCAGGATATAGAGCTTGTTTGAGAAGATGGTGAAGCCGCCGGGCACAACAGCATTTGCCCCAACACCAGGCCAGGGAGCAGCAACCGTAGTGAGACCGTCGGTGACAGGATCGTAACGGAAAACGCGCGCCGCAAGCCATGTTATTTGTCTGGTTGTCGGGATAGGCGGCTGCCTTCGTGGCCCAACTGTTAGTGCCTGGGTTATATTCAAATGGGTGAACAAACTCGTTGCCCGCCCCGTCGGCGCTGCGCCCGCCCATGGCGTAGAACTTCCCGTTAGCCGGGAAATAGACGCCAACCGAGCGCACTGCCGGACTGGGCATGTTAGGACCTCCCGACCAAATTGCTGTGCAGGTGGGCGTAGGCGTTGCCGTAGGCGTCCCCGTCGCTGTTGCAGTTGCTGTCGCCGTCGCAGTAGGTGTGGGCGTGGAGGTGGCCGTAGCCGTCGGCGTCAATGTTGCTGTAGCTGTTGCCGTCGCCGCCGCCGTGGCTGTAGGCGTGGGCGTTCCACAGGTCCCGACAATGCCATTCACGCCCATAGAAAAGTCAGAGGGCTGGCCTTCATTAGCGGTCGACGTAAAGTTAGCGCCAAAGAAGTTGCTATTGAAGAACGCGTTCATGTCGTTGCCACATGGCGTGCCCACGCAGTTGGTCCCACTTGTGGTTGAGTCAAACGAACGCCCCGTGAGATCGCCGATCGGGGTGACGTTGAGCCAGTAGGTGCCTGGTGGCAAATTAACGTTCAGTCCGGTAACCGCGACCATGTATTCGAGAAAACCGAACCCGCTCCGACCAGTAAGAGTAACTACCGGCGTCATTGTCATGCCGCTGGCAATCAACGTGCCGCCGTTGCCTTCGGACACGCCTTGGCGGATTTCCCAGGCCGCGCCGGTAATGTTGGTACTCGACAGATTGTCGGAGAAGACTGAGGTCACAGTCCATCCGGGACCGCTGG
>QHMS01000002.1 GCA_003217895.1 Verrucomicrobiota bacterium | reverse complement strand
AAGCGCGATTGCAAGTGGTCTCGTCACGAACATCGACATTTCCGCTGCGAAATCTGCGCCGGGCGTGATCGGCATTCTCACTCGAGAGAACGCGCCACATTTCAAGGCGTATCCTGATGAGCTGAGAAAACCCGGCGCACCGGGCGAGAACCGGGTTCCGTTAGAGGACGATCAAATCTACCATGCTGGTCAGCATCTCGGCGTTGTTGTGGCGGAGTCCTTTGAACAAGCCACACACGCGGCGTCGCTCGTCCGCGTTACATACGCAGCGCAATCGCCAGTCATGACCATCAATGACGCGCGCGCACAGAAAAACGCGACCTACACCGAAAAATTTGCCGGACGCGAATCGCTACAGGTGAAACGAGGGGACGTTGACGCGGCACTCGCAAGTGCGGAGCACAAGATCGATGTTGTCTATTCGACGCCAGTCGAAAATCACAATCCAATCGAGACGTATTCGACGACTGCGGAATGGGAAGCGCCGGACCGGCTGCTACTTCACGAAGCGACGCGCGGAATCAAACAATTGCAGCGAGTTGTTGGCAACGCGTTCGGTTTGCGGCAGGAGAATGTCCGGATCGTGTGTCCATTCATCGGCGGCGCATTTGGATCAAAAGGATTTCAATGGAGCCACACGCTGCTTGCGGCCGCCGCGGCGAAATTGGTGCAGCGGCCGGTGAAGATAACTCTCACGCGCCCGCAAATGTTCGATTCTGCCGGTCAACGCGCACGAACACAACAGAAGTTCACCATCGGCGTGGGGAAAGACGGAAAACTGGTGGCCTTGCGGCACGCGACAACGACGCATTCTTCACCTACTCACGAGTACACGGAGTCGTGCGGCAACATGTCACGCATGTTGTACTCGTGCCCGAATGTGGAAGTGTCGCACCGGCTCGTACGGGTGAATCTGACCACGCCTTGTCCGATGCGTGCGCCCGGCGAAACACCAGGCGTGTTCGCATTGGAATGCGCACTCGACGAACTCGCGCACGAGATCGGCATTGATCCAGTTGAATTTCGCCTGCGCAATTACGCAGAGATTGACGAATACGAAAAACGTCCATGGTCGAGTAAAAGACTCCGCGAATGCTACCAGCGCGGCGCTGAAAAGTTCGGCTGGTCAAAACGAAATAAAACGCCGGGATCGATGCGTGCGCCGGACGGGTCGCAAATTGGTTTCGGAATGGCGACGGCCATCTATCCGGCCGGCCAGCAAAAAACAGGTGCGACAGCAATTCTAAATCGAGACGGAACAGTCACGCTGCAGTCCGCCACGCACGAAATTGGCACCGGAACTTACACTGCGATGTCGCAGTTCGCCGCTGACACGCTGGGCATTCCGATTGGGAAAATCCGGTTTGAACTCGGGGACTCGCAGTTCCCTTACGCACCTAACAATGGAGGATCATGGCTCACCGCGAGTGTCGGCCCCGCAGTAATCGGCGCGTGTCGCGAGTTGCAAAAGAAGGTTACCGACATTGCAGGCGGTTGGCCAAACGGCTCTCACGATCTGGAAAATGTGTTTGCGAAAACGGGTCAGGAAAAAATTCAAGTAGAATTTAATTCAGAACCAAACAAGGAGGAGCGCGAAAAATATTCCTTCTTTTCGTACGGCGCAGTTTTCGTCGAGGTGCACGTCGATGTTTTCGGACAAGTGCGCGTGAAACGCGCGGTAGGAGTTTACGATATGGGGCGGATGATCAATCCACTTCTCGCGCGGAGCCAGATCATCGGCGGAATGCTGTTCGGTTTCGGAACTGCGTTGATGGAAGCGACCATCCCTGATGAGAAGACGGGGCGCATCGTGAATCCGAACCTTGCCGAATACTACGTCGCGGTGCACGCGGATACGCCAACGTTCGACATCGATTTTATCAACCAACCCGATCCGCACATGCCAGAGCTCGGTGCGCGCGGCATTGGTGAAATTGGCATCGTGGGCGCGCCGGCGGCGGTGGCAAACGCGATTTTCAATGCAACTGGAAAACGCGTGCGCGATCTCCCGATTACGCCGGATAAATTGATATGATGCGATCGCCGGCACGCGAGGCGCGTGCGCTCCCCAGAGGACACGGCGCGAAACACCTTGAATGAAAGACATCTTCGACATTCTGCGAGAGTGGAAGAAGCGCCGCAGAGAAAAACTGGCTGTTGCGACGCTGGTGCGCGCAGAAGGTTCGAGCTACCGCCGTCCGGGCGCGCGCATGCTCGTTTGTGGAGATGGAAAGACTGTCGGTTCGCTTAGCGCTGGTTGTATCGAGGAAGAAGTAGCTCACCGCGCGCTTGAAGTTTTACGAACTGGCAACCCAGCGCTAATCAGTTTCGACACGCGCAAGCGTTTCGGCTGCGCCGGTAAAATCGATATTTTCATCGAGCGCGCACCGGAAAATTTCTTCATTGATCTTGCAGAGAATCTGGATGCCAGATGCCCTTGCGTCGCGATTACCAGATTTAGTGGCGAAGGGATGGGAACTCGGATGACGGAATTCGATCACGACCACCCAGGAACGCTTGTGCAAAAAATTCATCCGCCAATTCGCCTGTTCATCTTCGGCGTCGGCCGGGACAGCGCACCGCTGCACTTGTTCGCGAACTCATTCGGCTGGGAAATATTCGACATCGTTGATGCAAATGAGTTGCCGATCGCACCCGACAAATGGACAGCAGCGATTGTGAAGTCGCACAACTATGGACACGATTTTGCAGCGCTCCAAAAATTGCTGCCGCTCGATCTGCGCTACGTTGGCTTAATTGGACCACGAAAACGGCGCAACCGATTGCTGAGTGACCTTCTCGACCTAGGCGTTACCAGCAACGCAGGGTTCTTTTCGCCTGCGGGTATGGATCTCGGGGCGGAGACGCCAGAGGAAATTGCGCTGGCGATTATTTCTGAAATTCAGCGGGTATTTGGCGGCGGCTCGGGTGAATCGCTGCGGGAAATGAAGCTGCCCATTCATAGAACCATGGCCTGCCGCGATACGTCGGCACTCTCAAAGCGGTGACATGTCGCCACACTCCAAAAACATCGGCGCGGTGATTTTAGCAGCCGGCGGATCGTGCCGATTCGGCCAGCCCAAACAATTGATTTTATTTCACGGCGAGACTCTTTTGCGTCGCGTCATTAACGCCGTACGCGACGCCCATTGCTCGCCAATTGTCGTTGTGATCGCAAGTGACGACGAAAAAGTTGCTCGTGAATTACGGCCAACGAGCGTTGCCATGGTCGAAAACAAACAATGGCAGCGAGGGATCGGCAGTTCGATTCGCGCCGGCGTGCAAGCCTTAACCCGTAAGCCGTTGGATATCGACGCAATCGTATTGCTGGTTTGCGATCAACCGGCGGTGGACGCGCATGCGATCAAGCGGTTGATCACGCTTCGCAGCACAACGAACAAAGACATCGTCGCTTCAAAGTACGCAGACACATTGGGCGTTCCCGCGCTCTTCAGTAGTGCGTTCTTTCGTGAGTTAGGTTCCCTGGAAGACGGCGCTGGTGCGAAATCGATTATTCAGCAAAACCGCAACCGCGTCGCGGAGTTTTTGTTTCCCGGAGGCGAGATCGATATCGACACGCGCGAAGAATGGGAAAAGTTAAATGGCGGATGGGCTTCTCCAAAGACGATGGCGAAAGCGATCGCTGATCAAGTTTGAGATAGCAGCGAAACTAAACAAACATCATGGTCCACCGAAAAGTCTGCGGAATGATTTGAACAAACGACCCGGGAAAGTTCCTGCTTTTTGAGGCAGTCCTTGAAATTGCTGCGCAAATGGCCATTGCTCGCCGCCATGGACCTGGCAGGCGGCAGTTGGCACCTTGTCGGCAGGCAAATCGATGTCGTAAGCGGTGCCTGCCCCCATGCATCCGGTGGTGGCGAGCTGATTGGAAATCGAACAGACCGTGGCGTGTTGGATCGGCATGGTCGGTTGCAACGGCACGGCTGGATAATGCTGTGCCGCTTTGTTCATCACCTGTGTCCAGACTGGCAGCGCCAGGGCCGCGCCGTAACCATGTGGAATGATCGTGGCCGGCTGGTCGAATCCGACCCAGACACCGCAGGTGAGCGTGCTGGTGTAACCTGCGAACCAG
>QHMS01000271.1 GCA_003217895.1 Verrucomicrobiota bacterium | reverse complement strand
CTCGGCTTTTCCTCCCGGATTTTTTGCCTGTCCCGCTCGCGTACTATTTTTTCGTGCTGCCTGGATTAATTTTCGCCATTTGGCAAGGCCGTTATGAGGTCGTACTGCTGGCAACGCTTCCCGTCGTAGCAGTATTTACCTCGGGTGGGATGACAGTTGAGCATCGGTTGTTACTCGCAATTCCGTTCTGGATCATCCTGATGGGTTTTGCCTTTGCTAGTCTTTTGAGACTGAGACTGCCTCCTGGATTTAAGATCATTCTTCTGGGAATGTCGGCCTCAATACTGGCAAGCGGTTTTGTTCCCTCGGTTCAATATATTTATGTCAAGACCAAAGACCCATTTGGACTGCTCTACTTCGAGCAAGAACAGGTAGCTGTGTCGCGGTTCTTACGCGATGTTGTCGCCGGAAAACAACCTGCCAACCCGCCGCGCCTGGAGCAGGATGAGTTCAATCGGGCCGAAGACATCCCAGATGCTCCTTATGACACACTCATCTCCCCTAGGGAAGCTACCTCGGTTGTCCACTTGTTTTTGCATGATTATGACGACACGAGGATTCTGTCGTTTTGTGGCGGCACCCCTGTTGTCATAATGACCCAGCAGGATGTATGGAGTCACAATAAGAGGGCCATTGTTGATTATGTGTCCAAAGGTAAGGATCTAAAGCTAATCTGGGAAAGCGATCCAAAGACAGAGAGAATAATCGCGATGTTCCGACTTCTCAGTGATCTTGCGACCGCGGATTCCATGTCGTTTTCGTTCGGCGGAACAAAAATGACATTCAAGGTGCTAAACATCGCGAGTAAAAATATCCAGCAGTTTCAAGAACGGGTTAGGGCTTTACCGGACCTTGTCCCGTAAGTAGTTATGAACCTACCTCAGAACCTGCGGCGGTTACTCTGGCCGCGACTCATCTTAGTTGCGTCATTACACCTGCGGCTTGATATGAATGTAACCGACGTTTGCGGCCGCTCTGATCACATGGTCGAAAGCGGCGGACTAACCACATGACCTTGGCAGAACTTCGCGCCCTCACAAAAACTTTGGCTAAGTGGCTGGCCGCGACTATCAGCCTCCTCTTCGTCTTCTCTCGGTTCGTGCCGATCGGAGGCCTGGGGCGCTACGACATCGTCGACGATTCGTGGATACAAATGCTGCACTTTGCTTTTGCCAAGGGATTGCAATTTGGCCGGGACATCGTGTTTACGTTCGGCCCGTGGGGGTTCCTTTACGGCGGATATAATCCGGCGACGTATTCGATTTCAGTCATTGTGTGGGCTGTTCTGGCCGCTGTGTTTTGGTGGGCAGCGTGGCGTGTTGTCGCTCATTTCTTCAAAAATCCACTGGTTTGTTGGTTGTGGATGATGGCGGTTATCGGGTTGGCCAGCATCAGCCCATTCTTAAATATGGATGTGCGCCTGACTGCGTGGCCTCTTCTGCTATTGCTCCTGCATTTTTCCGTGGAGGAACGTCCTTTCACCACGATCCAGGCGATGCTGGTCATATCGCTCGGACTCCTGAGCCTGATCAAGCACAGCATGTTCACGATCGCGGTCGTGACTGTTCTGATTATCGCCGCGGACAATGTGTTCCGGCAGCGTCGCTTTCCATGGATCGTGCTGGCGTTTGCGGGAGGTCTCTTCTTTTTTTGGGTTTTAGCAGGTCAGGGACTAACTCGGTTTGGTTTGTACCTACGCGGTGCATCCGAAATCGTTAGCGGTTACACGGAAGCCATGATGTGGCAGCAACCGACGGACAAAGCGGACGTTGTCCGCTTTTGGGAAGTAGCCGCAGCGCTATGCGCGTTGGTGGGATATGTCGTATGCAAACGGCACCGGTTCTTCGGACTTCTACCCCTGCTCGGGTTTGCGTTCATCGTGTTCGCCGCCTTCAAATACGGTTATGTGCGACATGACGGACACGAAGTTGCAGCCACAAACCTGCTCTTGTTTGCGGCATTGCTCTGGCTGCCAGCTGCATGGTGCACCATTTGGCAAAGGAGCAGGTGGCTCGTTCCCGCAGTTCTGCTGCCGCTCATTTTCGCAGCACCCCTGGCTTCGCTCAGCTTGAAACGTTACGCAAATAGTGGATTGTTTTCGGTTCTTGCCCAGCAATTAAGAGTGCAGAATCTGTTCGCACCGGCGAAGACTTTCCGTGAATTCCTGGAGGATAGGCAGAACTCCTTCCGCGCTTATAACACGTACGCCGGCGGTTTTAGGGCAGGAACATTTCCCAATCTGGACATAGACGACAACGGCAGCGCAGATGTTTATCCGCTTAGCCACACACTTGCTCTACCGCTGGGTCTCACTTGCCGGCCACGTCCTATCTTCCAAAGCTACTCCGTTTACACGCCTAGACTGGCAGAGATGAACGCGGCTCACCTTCGCGGCGACCGGGCAGCCGATCACATCTTATTTGATGTCTGGACTATTGACGGCCGCTTTGCGTCCCAAGATGACAGTCTTTCCTGGCCGGAATTGTTAACCCGTTATGATATCAAGCGCGTGGCCGGGCAATACATTCTGATGGAGAAGTCAGTAACGCCCAGGCAATATAAGTTGACGCCGATTAGCGAAACAGTGGCTAGGTTCGATGAGGGAATCGAGATTCCTTCGATGAGCGGCGGTCCAATCTGGGTGAGAATAGATATCCGGCGATCCTTCTGGGGGAAAAGTGTCGCGATGCTTTATCGGCCAGCAGGTGTTTCGCTCTCTGTTTCCACTCGCAGCGGGAGAGCGTATAGCGGCCGCCTGTTATCTGCCGTGGCCCGCACCGGTTTTTTGCTCTCGCCTGTTATAGAGAATCGCCAGTCCTTTTTCGCTCTCGCATCGACGAATTGGCAACATGAATTGGCACACCTTGAGGTGACCTCAGCCCGTATAACCACTGATGGCGGGAGAGGAGTAGCAAGCCAATACAAGTCGCCGCCTGTGCGAGTGCGTTTCTATCGCTTGGATTTTCCGCGGCAGGATCTGGCCCAAACACACTAGAGAGGATGCGGGCGCAACTGCTCACAGTGGAGCAGTCACACAGGCCTATTTGTCAACTCGCCGGTAATCTCCGCGGCTGAAGTATTTTTCCAGCCAAACGTAAAGACAAATAAAGAGATAACGGCTCCCCATTTCTCTGAGCTGTAGCTTTGAAGTTCCGGTGCGTCGATTGCGCCAAGTGATAGGGATGGTCGTCCAAGAGTAGCCGCGAACGATCGCTTTGAGTGGAAGTTCAATAGTAGCGTTGAAATGCGGTGCGATGAGGGGCTGGCAGCCGTCGACAACTTCTTTGCGATAAGCTTTGAAAGCATTCGTCGTGTCGTTGAGGCTGATGCGAAACAAGACCTTGATGAAATAATTGGCCAGTCGATTGAGAAGCAACTTCATTTTGGGATAATCAATCGCACCACCACCGCGCATGAAGCGGCTTCCAAAAACACAGTCGTACCCCTCATTGAGTTTCTCCCAGTACCGCACAACGTCACGGCAATCGTCCGATTCGTCAGCCATCATCACGACGGCGGCATCGCCCGTCATATTGGCGAATCCGTGGGCGACCGCGCGCCCGAATCCGTGCGGCCCAGGATTTTTCACGGGCGCCATGGTCGGAACCCGGCCCTTGGCTGATTCCAGCGCCGTCCAGGTTCCATCGGTGCTGCCATCGTCCACTACAATAATTTCATGTGGGACATTGTGGAGCCGCAGTTCCACATGGAGATGCTCAACTGTCGATGCAATGCAGTCCTCTTCGTTTTGCGCAGGGATGACGACAGAGAGCAACTGCAACACCGCCTTGTCGCGAGGGACACTATTCATATGCAGCTGGATTGTCGCGCGTTAAACTTCCTTTTTCGCCAAGCAAAACAGAAGATTTTGCGGCAGTAGCCGGCTAAGCGAAAACTCGATTTTCTCCATTCCAAGTGCGAGCCTGCGCGAAATGGGAGCGATAAACGGGGCGAGGCCGTTGAAGGTCCCGATGTGACGCACTCTCCATCCAGTCCGTTCACAGACCGCAGTCAGTTTGCGCTTTGTAAAATGGGTCACGTGTTGTACCTCATCCATCTTCGCCGCCAAGCCCAGTCTGTCTAAGGCCAATTCAATAATCGGCCAGGCACTTCGGTAGTTCGGCGTGGTAAGAAAAAGATGGCCGCCTGGATTCGTTAGGTTGTAGAAGAGTGACAGGACATCTGCCACTTGCTGCTCGTAAAGATGTTCAATCACTTCGACGCAGTAGATCCTGTCGAAAGGCTTATCGCCCATGAGGTCTTCGAATTGACCGAGGCGGAACTCAAGATTGGGGGAGCAATAGGCGCTTGTTGCATAGTCTATCGCAGATGTATTGCTGTCTATGCCTACGACCTCGCCCGCATGAAGGGACAAAAAATGGCTGATCGTTCCCGACCCGCACCCGGCATCGAGCACCCGGTCGTGCTTCCCAGGCATTGCGGTCCGTTCCATCAACCTGAATTTTGCTTCGTGCCAGAAGCGTTGAGCCGCGCGGTCCGACTTCAAAGCTCGGGCCTGATAGTCTCCACTGATGTGGATAGCGTCGCCTTCCCGCCGTGTTAACGGATCTTGGTTCGGTAGCTCCATCTCACTCAGCAAGGCGTTTCCAATGTGCGCGGAGTAGCTCGCAAACTGACGATCAATTGGCCAGCGTGGAAGTCGCCTCTGTTCGCATCTTTTCCGGAGCGCGCGCGAGTTTCTCATCCCTGTGGCTGATGAGAGTTTCTGCAACGACGTAGCGCGGACGATATTTAACTTCCTGGTATATTTGAGCGATATACGTGCCAATGATGCCCAAGCTAATCATTAAAACGCCACCTATCAGCAACTCGAGTATGATGACGGTGGTAAACCCAGGAAACGCCAGGCCGATAAAATACATCACAAGCGCGTAGCCTGAGAACAGCATCGCACAGAGAAGGAAGAGTCCTCCGAGAATTGTGACTGCCTGCAGCGGCAGCGAAGAGAACGCTGTGATGGCCATGACAGCTAACCGGAAAAGACCCAGAAAAGACCAGCGTGACTGCGTCAACCGTCGCCTTGGTACGGAAAACGTTATCTGATTTCGACGATATCCGAGCCAGCTAACCATACCTCGAAAGAAAGTGTTCCGCTCACGCAGATCCAGCCATGCGTCGATGACTTTCCGGTCCAGGAGCTTGAAGTCTGACGACCCGTACAGGTTGTAACCTGAAAGACCGCTCAAGGTGCGATAAAAGAAACGGGCACCGATTCGATTGATCAGCGACTCCGAGCCTCGCGTTTTCTTTATCCCTTCGACGATCTCCCAATGCTCTTGCCTCCAGAGCCGAACCATTTCCGGAATTAACTCGGGGGGGTGCTGCAGATCAGAGTCTATTACGATGCATGCCTGGCCGGATGAGTACGCCAATCCGGCGCAGATTGCTGCTTCCTTTCCAAAATTCCGGCTAAACCGGAGCGCCTTAAGTTCCGGCATTTGCCCAGCCAGCTTTTCCAAGGCTGGCCAAGTGCTGTCTGTCGAGCCGTCATCAATGACGATCATCTCCATCGGCAATCCTGTCTTCGATGCTTCCGCGTGTATGAGAGACAGATTCTGTGCTATTTGGTCGGCCTCATTGTGTACGGGAATTACAACCGAAAAAACTATGCCGCTCTCCGGACGCTGAGGAGATTCGGTTGCAAGAGACTGGCCGCAGAGCCTGCAATGCCAATCGGTTTGGCCCAACGCATGCATGATGGCCTTACTTAAGCATAGAACGGGACAAACCGATATGGAGTGATTGAGAGGTTGTCAATCTGCTTCGCGAAGGGCGTGGATTCGGACTTGCGCGGCACCTTGGAACCGCCTATTAGCTTTACCCTCATGGTTCATCATATCGTTCTCTACAAACTCAACTCCCAGGTCACGCCGGCCCGCGTGGAAGAGATGATGATGAACGCGCGGATGCAGCTTTTAAAAATTCCCGAGGTCCTCAGCATCAAATGCGGGAAACGAATCGACCCGGAACTGGACTGGCCGTTCTTCATTGCCATCGATTTCGAGTCGATGGACAAGTACGCCATTTTTCGTGAGGACTCGATTTACGTGAAGTTCGTGGAGGAAGTGATCAAGCCGAACACAGAGGATTCCCTGGCGCTGGACTTCGAGGGGGATCCAGGTAAGGACGTGCGGTTTTCGTAGCTGTGGAGGCAGCCGTCTCGGCTGCGCTTTTGGGGAAATGCAGGCGGCACGCCTGCCACCACAGCTCATTGCTATTTTTGTGCGCCGCGCGTAATTCATTGATCTCGATGCGCCTTGGCTATCTCTATTCCCGGTATCCCGTCATTTCGCAGACATTTTGCGACGCTGAGATGCTGGCGTTGGAGCGGCGCAGCGTGGACTTGGAAATCGGATCGATCCATCCGCCGTTCACGAGCTTTCGGCACAGGCACGGGTCGAATTTGCGAGCGGAAATCTGCTACGCGCCGTCGCCGAGAGTTGTGCAAACGATAGCGCAGCTCGCGCGCCGCGACGGCACTTGGCCGGCCGCTCTCGTCGCGGACCATGAGGCGCGATACGGCCCGGGCTTTAAGGCCGAGCAGCGTGCGCGCAACGCACTTTTTTTTGCTGAACAGTTTGTCCGCAGTGGCGTGGCGCATTTCCACGTCCATTTCGCCAGGAACGCGACCCACACTGCACTTTTCGTGAAGGCGATCAGCAAAATCGGCTTCAGCTTCACGGCGCACGCGCAGGATTTCATGCTTGATGTGGGCAGCGACGAACTGCTGCGCGAAATGTGCCGCGAAGCTGCGTTCGTCGTTGCGGTGAGCGACTACAGTCGCGAGTTGCTCGTCCAAAAGTGCCCCGACGCAGCGGCAAAAATCCATCGCATCTACAACGGCATCGATCTGCGAAAGTTCCAGGCTGGGCCACCAAGGTCGCCCACACTGCGGCCGCGTATCTTGAGTATCGGCCGCTTGATCGAGTTTAAAGGCTTTCGCGACCTGATCGCTGCGTGTGCTGAACTAAAAAAGCGCGGCATCGAATTTGAATGTGCAATCATCGGAGACGGACCATTACGGGGCGAGTTGCAAAACGCGATCGCTGCCGCAGGCCTCGACAGCATTGTTCGCCTGCCAGGCGCACTGCCACAGGAAGAAGTCGTCCGCCGCCTGGCCGACTGCGATGTGTTTGCTCTTGCATGTATCGTCGATCGCAAAGGTGCAAGCGACGTTTTACCAACAGTTATTCTCGAGGCCATGGCTACCGCGCGGCCGATAGTCTCGACGCGACTTGCTGCTGTTCCGGAAATAGTCCGCGATGGCGAAAGCGGGCTACTGGTTGCTCCGGGAGATGTCGCGGGGCTTGCCTATGCGCTCGAGTCGCTGTTGCGCGATCCACAACTGCGTGCGCGACTCGGTGCGGGAGGCAGGCGCAACGTCGAACACAGCTTCGATGTCGATAAAACCGCCGCGCAACTCCTGGAGCTTCTCGAAGCTGCCGCAGTGCCACGCGCTCCGCTTCAAGGCGCGAGTCGGCACCTGCAGCATTGCCTTCATCTCGTCTGGGAATGGCCGAATCCCAAGTCGCGGGGACTTGACCGCGAACTCCTGGCCCTCGCAGGCACACCGATTTACGTCTGGCGTTCAGGCTCAATTGCGCCCGCCAAGGGATCTGAGCGCCTCGTGCAGATGCTGGAATTCTTGCCGGATGCGATCGTGATCGAAGCCGAATGGCAGGCGCAGCGTTTGCGTGCGCATGAAATCGAGGGCTGGCGGCGCGAACTTCCGCCCGAGTGCAACACAGCGGATTACCTCGAAGCCGCGCGTGTCGCGCTTTACCTCGCGCCGAAGCTCTCGCGCAAGGGAATCCGGCACGTTCACGCGACCGACTCACGCGCCCTGCTGTGCGCATGGATCTTGCAGCGTCTCACGAAAATCACAATCAGCGCGACGATTGAGTCGCCACCCGCATTTGCATCGGGTGTCGTGGAACGGCTTCTAACGAGCTGTACCGGCGGCCGTGTTTCGGACCCGAAAATCCGCGTCGGTTTTGACGGTCGCTTCCTGGCTGAGCCCAAGCCACTGCGCTGGCGCGGAACATTTGGCTTAGGCGGGTCACACATCAATGAGCAATTTCTCCAGCAATGGCGTAACCAGCTCGAAACATGGAGCAGATGAACAAGAAAGCCATTCTTCTCGCCGGTGGCGCGGGGACGCGTCTGTTTCCGCTGACGAAAATCGTCTGCAAACAACTACTGCCAATTTACGACAAGCCGATGATTTGCTATCCGCTCGCGACTCTTATGCTCGGCGGTCTCCGCGAGGTGCTGATCATTTCGACGCCGAAAGATTTGCCGATGCTCGAAGATTATTTGGGCGACGGTGCGCAACTCGGTATTCGCATCGAGTACGCACACCAGCCGAAGCCGGAAGGGATCGCGCAGGCGTTTCTGATCGCCGCAAAATTTATCCGGAACTGCGGCGCATCCCTGATTCTTGGCGACAACATTTTTTATGGAAAACTTGATTTCTACCGCGACGCGCTCGCCATCGAGCGTGGCGCGTGCATTTTTGGGTATCAAGTGCGCGACCCCGAACGCTATGGCGTTGTCGAATTCGACGCCGATGGCAAAGCCATCAGTCTCGAAGAAAAACCGAAGCAACCGAAGAGCCATTTCGCCGTGCCCGGGCTCTACGTTTACGATGATCAGGTTGTCGATCTTTGTCGCACTTTGCGCCCTTCGGCGCGCGGCGAGCTCGAGATCACCGATCTAAATTTGCTTTATCTTCAACGGAACGAGCTGCACGTGAAGCTGCTCAGCCGCGGCGTGGCCTGGCTCGACACTGGCACTACCACTGCTTTGCTCGAGGCCAGCAATTACATCGCCACGATCGAGCATCGGCAGGGACTCAAAATCGCGTGCCTGGAGGAGGTCGCACTGCGCATGGGTTTCATCGCCCAATCCGATCTCGCCAAGATCATCGATCGATTACCGAAGAACGAATACCGCCAGTACCTGCGAATGGTCTGCGACGAGGGACCCAGCGCCAGTCCCGAGCCCGTGGGATAACAAATCACCAATGACTACTCAAGGAGCGACGGCTTGGGCAGCCGTCGACTGCAACCTTGACGGCTGGGAAGCCGTCATTTCTTGACGCTTTATTACGGTTGCTCGCGCAGAAGATGGTTCGTGTCGGCGAGCAGTTTGGTCACCGCCTCGGGCTCGATGGCATCGTAGTAACCGCGGATTTGGCCATGTCGATCTACGAGCACCATCCGCGTGCTGTGCACGGGAATCCCCTGAGCATCGCTGCCGTCGGATGTCGCCAGTTTGAAGCCGTCATGCGAAAGCTTGTAGATCGCGGATTTTGGTCCAGTGAGAAAATCCCAACGGCCCGGCTCTGCTTGCAATCTCTCTGCATAGCGGCGCAAAACTTCCGACGTGTCTTTCTCCGGATCGACGCTAAACGAGACCAAATGTACGTCGGTTTTCTCTAACGGCTTTTGCAATTCGCTCATTCGACTACTGATCAACGGGCACGGCCCCGGGCACGTCGTGTAAACGAAATCGGCGATCCAAATCTTGCCGGCTAATTGCGGTGAACCGAATGGTTGTCCGTTGTGATTGGTGAGCTGAAAAGACGGCACTGTGCCGTAAGAGGCAACAGTGCGCTGCCGGAGTGCGTTCACTTCCAGCTGACGCATCCAAAGCAATAAGGCTAGTGTGACCACTGGGATGAGAATCAGCGTCACCTTCCAGATGATGCCGCTGCCGGACGGCGCCCGATGCATCGTCGCAGAAGTCGCGCTCATGACTTCGCTGGCCCGAATGGGCTATAGGGGAAGCTGACAGCTTCCCCTACAAACGTCGCCCATCTTGTATTCATGATTTAGTCAGAATCAAAGCTCCCAGTAACAGTGGAAGATAAATGATCGACACGAGGAACAGCAAACGCGCTGCGCTTGCCGAACGCATCCGCAGGAAGTGCATTGCAACCGCGACGAAGAAACCCCCGAGCAAAAGTTCGACTGCGAGATAAGCAAAGTTCACGATTCCAAGAAACGCGGGCAGCCCTGCGATTACCAGTAGCAGGATGCAGAAAAACACGCTCTGGCTGGCGCTGCGTTCGCCACTGCGGTCCTCGGTTGAAATCATGCGAAAGCCCGCCCGCGAATAGTCTTCCCGGTACATCCACGCGATGGCGAAGAAATGCGGCAATTGCCACAGAAAAACGATCGCAAAGAGTGCCCACGCTCCGGCACCGATGTTTCCGCGCGCGGCCGCCCAGCCGATCATCGGCGGAATTGCGCCTGGGACTGCACCGACAGCAGTATTTGCGGTGCTGGCGCGCTTTAGAGGTGTGTATGCAAAAATGTAAATCGCGACTGTTATTGCTGTCAGCGCCGCGCTCAGCACATTGCAGACAATCGCCAGATACCCGACGCCGAAAACGGATAGAACGATCCCGAAGACCAGCGCTTGCAGCGGGGGCATTCGCCCTGCCGGGATAGGGCGCGTTCTCGTGCGGCGCATAAGCGCGTCGGCGCCGCGTTCCCACCATTGGTTGAGGCACCGAGATAGAAACCGACCGCGGTCGTAAGCAGAACCAGCAGCGTCAGACGCGCTTTGACCAGCTCCGCTAGATCGGCAACGACACGATTGCACGAAGCCGTAAGATTCGGCTTTTCAAGCACTGCTGTTTTCATGCGGAAACGGGCTCGCTGTGTGGCGCGCCCGGCGGTCGCGCCCTACCAAGCTCTCCTTGTGAAATTCGACAGCAAATCGCAGAAATGCTCACACCAAAAGATAGCATGCCCGCGCCGAGCGCGACATGCGCGGTCGCGACATCGGCTGCTTTGTTGCTCCAGATCGTCCAAGCGCCCAGCGTAATCTGGCAAATGACCAGCGCGACCCAAAGGATTGAGAGTTTTTTAAGCGCTGCAAAACGCGGTGCCTCTCTGCAGACGCGAAGAGCAAATGCGATTACAGCGATGCCGATGATGAACGCGAGAAAGCGGTGCGCCATTTGCAGCCAGATTTGAAATGCGGTCACATCCGATAAGCCGCGGGTGTCACGCCATGCGTTGATCTTTGCAATGGCAGCTGAGCTGGTGTCGGGAATCCACGCGCCATTTGCGGTCGGAAAATCGAGAATCGATAAGTCGCGATGTTGATGGCGCATCGTTGCTCCAAGCGCGAGCTGTACGTAAATCAGAATTGTGATTGCCATCGCCAATTGGAGCACTTTGGGATTCGCCTCTGACAGAGACGCCCTGCAACCCATCGCCTGCCAAAAGTTTGTCGTTGCCAGTGCGATGAACACCAGCAGCCCGAGAAAGGCCTGCGCAACACAGGCATGAAAGATTCCGAGTTCATCTTTCATCATCGTGACGCGAAGGCCGCCAAGAATTCCCTGTAAGATCACGCCGACCAGCGCGATTACGCCCAAGTTGCGCACCCATCGTCGATGTTCGCTGAGCCAGAGCCAGACAGCGAGAATGATGGTCAGAAATCCAACGAGCGAACCCATCAAGCGATGTGTGTGCTCGAATAAAATTCCGCCGACCCAGTTCGAGACTGGAAACAAAAACATGTTGTAGCCGAACGTGGTCGGCCAATCGGGCACGGCGAGCCCGACATTCTTGCTGGTGACCATTCCGCCGCTGCAAATGAGGAGCAGCGTGGCGACGCAAGTCAGCCATGCGAATCGGTTCAGCCATGTAGCCGATCTCCTCACGGGAGAGAATACGACAACTAAGACGGATCAGACAAATGTGAGCAGTCCATGACCACCCGTTGTCTTCTGGTAACCGGGGCAACGCCCTTAACTTTCCTAAATTCTCTGCAATATCGCGCGCGATCCGCCGAAGTACTTCAGTGAGATCCAAATCAAAACAATGAAAGGAAATTTGAGTTATGAAAACTTTTATCGTTTATAATTTAGATACGGGCTTACCCATCGCAGTTGGCGAAGCGCTCGAAGCAGAGTGGGCTCGTTTTGAAACGGCAGAAGAAGCAGAAATTCGCGCCGAAAATTTAATCGCCGAGGAAGTTAGCTTGTGAAAGGTATTCAAACTTCTGCGAGACTACTCGGGGCGACGAACGTGAAGTGTGCGGTAGTGTCTGGACTCGTTTCGCTTGCTTTTGTATCGCAAGCATTCGCCGTTTTACGACCGCCTTTTCCAGCCAAACCCGCCGCGCCGTTTGACGGTGAACTCATTATCGTAGGAGACGGTCTGGTGCCCCAGTCTGCCAAAACCGAGGCCATCAAGCGATGTGTGCTCGAACAAAACTCCGCCGACCCATTTGCTGTAGCGGCGCTCTGTGACCGCCGAGTTTTCTGGCGTTGACCGTCATATTGACAATCCGGCGCTCACAGAGCGCTGCTACAGAAAGCGGATTATCCGCCGGGACTCGGCGAGGCAGCGGGTGCAGGTGGTTTGCTTTGCGGCTGCGGCGCTCCACCCGGCGATGGCGAAGGCGCAGCGCCCTGAGCGCCACCAGAGAGCTCGGCGCGCTCTTTGAGCCACGCCTGATAGTCCTGCGGGGTATCAACCACCAATGTACCTTTCATCCCGTAGTGGCCAAGGCCGCAAAGCTGGCCACAAATAACTTCGTAGGTCCCGGTCTTGACTGGCGTGAACCAGATCGGAATGAGCGAACCGGGGATTGCGTCGCCTGCGATGCGCATGTCCGGCACAAAGAAATCGTGAATCACATCTTTTGAGGAGAGCTCGACGATGACCGGGCGATTCATCGGCACATGAAGTTCGCCAGTCGTTACGATATCGTCTTTGCCAGCGGGATCATTTGGATCAAGGCCAACCGGATTTGAGTTGCTCACAAAACCGACATCGCGCCGGCCAAATTGTCCGTCCGGTCCCGGCAGGTGATAGTTAAAACTGAACTGCTGCGCGACCATGTGGACGAGCACGGCTTCTTTGCCTGGCGGAAACTCGTTGACCCGCTTTGCCCAAAGCGGAATCGCAAAACCGAGCAGAAGCACGGCTTCAATCAGAACAACGGAGAATTCCAAGTGCGTTGAAATGGGGCCACGCACGCCGTGGTAGTCGGCAACCGGCTGTCGCCGTTTCCGAAACCGAATCAGGACGAAAATAAAAAACGCCGACCACCCCACGAACAGCGCACCCATGAACCAGTGACAGAACTCCAGGATGTGATCGATTTGATATCCATGCGACGAGGCATTTGGCTGCTGGCCCAAAAATTCATTGATCAGCGCGAGGCTATTCATATTTGCTCAGATCTTCCTCGGTGAGTTCCTGGTGAGGTTCCGCCGGCATGCGCGCATGTCGCCATAAGTGAAAACTAAAAGCACCGATCCCACCAATCACGGACATGACTGCGCCGAACAGAAACCAAATCGCAATCGCCATGTGCTCGGTCGATTTTCCGTCCTTTGCGCCGTAGCAAAACGGACACGCCAGCGCTTGGTGCGCTGAAACCAACACTGACAACGAAAGGATGGACAAAAACTTCTTCATGTGATTATGCGAAGCCGTTTCATTTTCCTGTAGAACCAAACGCCATAAACAACTAGTGCGATCGCAGCGGTAAATGACGCAATCGCCCCCGCAACGTAAATCGGCAATCCCTCGACGAGATCGATCCAGACGCACCAAACGCCCGTCCCAAACGCAAGCAGTGTCGAGAAAATGATGAAAACAATATGAAAAGCTTTAAGCGACATTTAGCGAAAGATTGGGTAGTCGTACCACGCCAATAACGTAAGCCAGAAGAGCCCGAGCACAAAAAAGCCGGTGAAAATCAGGATGCGATAAATCAGCCGTTTTTCAGCGGCCAAATGCATGAAGATCGCCGCCACGAGTCCGGCTTTGAACATCGCTACGAGCAGAGCGACGGCGATGTTGGCCTTGCGACCTTGAGTGGCCGAAAGATTTGTGTGGAAGAGCGAGGAAAGTATCGCGCCGAAATCGACGTACGACAGAGCGACCGTAATCATGGTAAATGCAAGTAGGGTCGCGCCGACGATCAAATATCCTCTGACGTGCTTTTGCACACCATGCGCGTATTCCTCGTATTCCTTTGAATCCTGCGCGACGTCAGGCGGATTGTTCATGGCTAGAGCAGATAAAAAAGCGGGAATACAAAAATCCAGATCAGATCGACAAAGTGCCAGAAAAGCCCCGACACCTCGACGCGATTGGCGAGATGTTCCGGACTGCGCTGGTAAAGCTTTTTGCTGACCGGCAGCCACATGTAAATGAAGACAAGCACGCCTGCCAGCACATGCAGTCCATGCAGACCGGTAATGGTGAAATAGCTCGCGAAATATGCATTGTGCGTCGGCAGAAACATCGTTGCGCGCTCGACGTCTTTCTTCTCGATCGTTGCAATCTTGTCCGTGACCGGCAACGGGAAAAAGTGCGGCCGATCCATTGACGGATTGGTGGGATCGGCATTGAGCGGGTCGAGCGCGACTTCGTATTCTTTGATATTCGGATCGCTCAGCGCCGCGCGATTGTGCAAATGTCCGGTAATCTCGAGCCGCGGGGGCAGCTCTTTTTCCGCGGCATAGGCATTGCCCAAATACTGTTCGTGTTTCCCGAGCGCTTCGGGTTTGATATAGATGCCGAAGTGGTCGTACTTCTGCGGCCATTCGTAGGCAAGTTTGACGACCAAAAAAATGATGCCGCACAAAATCGTGGCCAGCATGTACCACCAGTAGGCGCGATACCTTCTCATCTTTAAGGACGCCCATGCCAGGACCACAGTCACCGAGGACATGATGAGAATGCAGGTATTAAATGTGCCAACCGGCACGTTGAGCAAGCCGTGCGGCCACATGCCTGGCGCTGAGTCAATCCGGAGAAAAATGTAAGCAGAGAAAAGCCCGCCGAAGAGCATTACTTCCGACGCTAGAAAAAGCCAGATGCCGATCTTTGCATTCCAAAGGCCCGTGTCGGGGCGGGTCGAGATTGTGTACGGAATTTCCATCGCTTAGCAGAAAGCCATTGGCCAGCTACGCCGGAACCAGCTCGGCGGGAGGCTTGCGGCGAGTACGCTCCGTCGGTTCGACCGGCTCGTTCTGCATGGTGAAATCACGCTCGCACCCGGGGAGGCTGTACTCATACGGACCGCGATATGCCACGGGTGTAGTCACGAAATTTCCATGCGGCGGTGGCGACGGCGCAGTCCACTCCAGTGTGGTCGCTTCCCACGGATTGTCGTTCACCTTTTCGCCGTGTTTGATGCTCCAGAAGAAGTTAATGATGAACGGAATCTGGGCTAGACCCATGATCCACGCCGCCCACGAGATGGGGTGATTCCATTGAAAGCCGGTCAATCCCCAAATCGTGTGTTCGTTCGCAACGTTCCATCCCTGCCCGCCGTCAAACCAGCGGCGATGCATTCCTGCCATTCCCTGCAAGAACATCGGCAGAAAAATCACGTTCATGCAGATGAGCGTCGGCCAGAAATGCACTTGGCCCCAGAAATCGTTCATTTTTCGGCCGGTCGCCTTCGGGAACCAATAATAAATACCGGCGAAAAGTCCGAAAATTGTGCCAGGCGCAACGATGTAATGGAAATGCGCGATGATGTAATAGGTATCGTGCAGGTAAAGATCGGCTGAATTAAAAGCGAGTGGAATGCCGGTAAGCCCGCCGATTCCAAACATCGGAAGAAAGGCCGTGGCGAAAAGCATCGGCACCGTGAAACGAATCGAGCCGCCCCAAAGCGAAATAAAAAACGCGCTCAAAATGATCACCGACGGAATCGAGATCAACAACGTGGTCGTCTGAAAAAATGCGCTGACTGTGGAGCCCATGCCGGTCATCCACATGTGATGCGCCCACACAACGAATGATAAAAAGCCGATCACGAGCACCGAAAAGACCAGTGATTTGTAGCCCCAGAGCGGCTTGCGAGAATTGTTTGCCAGGATTTCGGCAACAATTCCAAACGCAGGCAAAATCAGCACGTAAACCTCCGGGTGCCCGAGGAACCAGAACAAATGCTGCCATAGAAGCGGGCTGCCGCCGCCGCTGATCGAGACCGGCACGCCATTCAGGACCAGACCAGCGGGCAGGAAAAAGCTCGTATGCGCCAGTCGATCCATTAGCTGCATGATGATTGCAGCCTCGAGCGGCGGGAACGCCAGGAGCAGTAGAAACGCGGTGACAAATTGCGCCCACACAAAGAACGGCAGCCGCATCCACGTCAATCCTTTGGCGCGCAATTGAATAATGGTGGTGATGAAATTAACTGCCCCAAGCAATGACGACGTGATAAGAAAAATAAATCCGATCAACCAGAGCGTCTGGCCGTTGAACACCGGATTACGGTCGGGCCCGGTATCGTCGAATGCCGCCAGCGGCACGTAAGAAGTCCAGCCACCCTTGGCCGCGCCGCCCGGGACAAAGAAACTCATCGACATGATCACACCACCCACGGCGAACGCCCAGAAGCTCGCCGCGTTCACTTTTGGAAATGTCATGTCCGGTGCGCCGATTTGCAGCGGGACCACAAAATTGCCGAATGCAGCGAATGCCAACGGCACAACACCAAGAAAGATCATGATGGTCCCGTGCATTGCGCCTAACGAATTATAAAAATTAGGCGTCATTTTTCCATCTGGCATCGACTCGGCCCCGAAGATGTACGGCAGCCATTTGCCGATCACCGGCATGGCCTGACCAGGATAAGCCAGTTGCCACCGCATCATCATCATCAAGCAAAAGCCAAAGAACAGGAACACTAGGCCGCAAAGGCCGTACTGAATCCCGATGACTTTGTGGTCGGTGGAGAAAATATATTTTCGCCACCACCCCAGCTCGTGGTGTTCGTGTTCGGCGGCGTGTGCGTGTGGATCGTGATGGGTTTCGACAGAAGCGGAAGCGTCCATTTCAGAAAAAGTTACAGTGGTTAATATCAAAAGAGAATCGCGATTTGCAAAATCTGAAATTTGCCGTTGCCGTGTGAAAACGGCCGATGGTCTGCTTGGTGCATTGTGCGAGATTTCAGTGTGCAAAGCGAAGAGAAGGCGCGCGCGATTATCCATCTCGATATGGATTGCTTTTATGCTGCGATAGAGGTGCGCGATCGCCCGTCATTGCGCGGCAAACCAGTGGGCGTGGGCGGCGCGCGCGACCGGCGCGGTGTTTTGACGACCTGCAATTACGAAGCGCGCAAGTTCGGCGTGCGTTCCGCCATGCCGACTTTCATGGCGCTGCAACGCTGCCCGAACCTGATCGTGCTGCCAACACGCTTCGACGTTTATCGGCGCGAAGCAGCAGTCATTCGCGGAATCCTGTATCGATTCACGTCATTGATCGAGCCGCTCTCGCTCGACGAGGCGTACCTTGACGTCACCGTGCACCCGAGCGCGCCGGGGCCGCTGGCGCAAGCGATCCGCAACACGATTTTTCACGAGACGAAGCTGACATCATCGGCTGGAGTTGGCCCCAACAAGCTCATCGCCAAAATCGCCAGCGAGATCAACAAACCAAACGGCCAATTCGAAGTGAAGCCAGAACAAGTGCCCGAATTCATGAAAGATTTGCCGGTGCGCAAAATCTGGGGCGTGGGCGAAAAGAGCGAGCGAAAGTTGGAGAAGCTCGGCGTAAAAAGCTGCGGCGAGCTTCAGCGCTTCTCGCGCCCAGAGCTGGTTGAGATTTTCGGAAAATTCGGTCTTGAGCTCTACGATCTCTGCCGTGGCATCGATCTTCGCCCGGTCGAACCTGATCGTCCGCGGAAATCGCTCAGCACAGAACAAACCTTCGTGACCGATCTCACCACGCTCGAACAATGCGAAGAAAAGCTTGAAGAACTCTTCCAGGATTTAATGGCTGATCTCGCACAAAAAGAATCAACGCGCGAGCTAACGAAAATTTTCGTGAAATTAAAGTTCAACGATTTTACGCGCACGACCGCCGAGCGTGCGGGCCTTACACCCGCGTTGGAAAATTTTCGCTCACTACTGGAAGAAGCCTTCGGTCGCACTGGGAAACCGGTGCGCCTCATTGGTGTCGGCGTTCGCTTTGCGGAGACCACTCCCGAGGACGCCCAGTTGGGTCTGCTGTAGGGGAAGCTGACAGCTTCCCCTGCAGAGTCGGCATTTTCCGTGATAAGCAAAGGCGCGACCGCCGGCGCGCCGCGCAAGAGACTTGTCCACTCGCTCACTCCGTATGCGAGGAGTAATATTCTTATCAAAAATGACTTCCGCGCAGGAAAGGAAAATCAAGCAAACCGGTTGCGACGCGCGCTTTGATAATCTGACGCGTCAGCTTTACGCGACTGACGCGTCGATTTATCAGATCGAACCCGTAGGCGCCGCGTTTCCGAAAAGCGCGCAGCAGGCAAGCCTCGTCATCTGCGCGGCGGCAGATGCAGGTCTTTCCGTGACGCCACGCGGTGCCGGCACGAGTCTGGTTGGAAATGCAATTGGCGAGGGATTGATCGTCGATTTTTCACACTACAACCGCCAGATCACTGATCTCGATATCGAAAAGCGCAGCGTGCGCGTCGGCGCCGGTGTCGTGCTGGATCAACTGAATGATTTTCTAAAGCCGCACGGATTCTGTTTCGGCCCGGATGTCGCAACCAGCTCGCGCGCGACGCTCGGCGGAATGATCGCCAATAATTCCTCAGGCGCGCGTTGCCCGATTTACGGCACCACAGCCGATCATGTTCGCTCGCTGGAAATCGTGATGGCCGATGGTCGACTCGAAAAGATTGGCCAGACTCATGCATCATTGCGCAGCGAGCGCGTGAAGATTGAGCGTTTCATTCGCGCAGCGAAGTCAGAGATGATCGAGCGCTGGCCACCCGGCTTGATCAAACGCTGGCCCGGCTACGGCATCGAACGATTCCTGCGCGCGCCGGATGATCTGACGAATATTCTTGCCGGCAGCGAAGGGACGCTCGCCGCGATTTTCTCCGCCGAACTCATCGTCTCCCCGCTCCCGCGTGAAAAAGGTTTGGGCCTAATTTTCTTCGCATCGGTGGCCGAAGCGATGCAGGCCACGGTCGAGCTTCTCGATCTCAAACCCGCCGCGATCGAACACATCGATCGGCCTTTGTTCGATCAAACCAAGGGCCAACTTCATTTTCAAGCTGCGCGCGATTTGCTCGAACTCGATACGAAACCGTGCGAATCGATTTTGATCGTCGAGTTCTACGACGATGTGGCAGAGCGGTTGTCGATCTTGGAATCGAGAAAGATTGGGCTTCGCACGAAAATTCTCACTGACGCGGCTCAGATGAACCTGGTTTGGTCGGTGCGCAAATCTGGTCTCTCGCTTTTGACCGGCTGCGTTGGGCCGGCAAAACCGGTCGCATTCATTGAAGACGCGGCGGTTCGCCCCGCGCAATTGCCCGAATACGTGCTCGGATTGCAATCGATCATGAAACCTCTCGGGCTGGAGGCAAGTTACTACGGGCACGCCGCGAGCGGGTTGCTCCATGTCCGTCCGGTGCTCGATCTACATGGCGCGTCCGACATGAGAAAATTCCGGCAAGTCGCCGATCAAACCTCCGCGCTGGTGCGGCAATTCAAAGGTTCGCTCTCCGCCGAGCACGGGGTCGGCATCGCGCGCACCGAATACATGCGCGACCAACTCGGCGACGAACTGCTTGAAGTCCTGCGCCAGATCAAGCGCACATTCGATCCGAAGAACGTTTTCAATCCTGGAAAAATTTTCAGCGACGGTGGTCACAAGATCGACAATCATTTGCGCGAAAATTTCACGCGCCCGCTCGAACTTCCATTCCAGCCGGTGCTCAGATTCGCGTTCAAGGATGATTCGTTCATAGGGAATCTCGAGCAATGCAACGGCTGCGGCGGCTGCCTTAAACAGGCTGGTATCATGTGTCCGACTTTCATGGCCACCGGCGAAGAGGTCATGTCTACGCGCGGGCGCGCCAACGTTATTCGTGCCGCGCTGGAGCTGCGCGTGAACGGACATGATCCCCTGAAATCTGAAGAGCTAGACGCCGCGCTAAGTAATTGTCTCTCCTGCAAAGGTTGCACGCCCGAATGCCCGTCGAACGTCAACCTCGCTCTCTTGAAAGCAGAGGTGCTTCACGCGCGCTGGCGCCGCGATGGGCTCCCGTTGCGCGAGCGGATCTTTAGCAACGTCGATCTGCTAGGCCGCATCGGCTGCGCGATGCCAGCGCTCACAAATTCAATCCTCGATTTTAAGCCGCTGCGCGCTTTGATGGAAGCGGCGCTTGGAATCTCCGCGAAGCGATCGTTGCCCCATTACGCACGCGAACGATTCGACAAATGGTTCGCGAAGCACGCTGGAGCCGCGGGCAGTGACCCCGGCTACAACGGCGCTCATGGAACGCCGCAACAACAGCGCGGCCCTGTCATCCTTTGGGACGACACATTTGTGCGTTATCACGAACCGCATATTGGCATGGCCGCTGTGAAAGTTCTGGAAGCACTCGGATTCGAGGTTGGGCTAGCAAAAAATCGGCAGTGCTGCGGACGACCAGCATTCAGCGTCGGAAATCTCGACGCCGCTGCGAAACTCGCAAAACACAACATCTTAGAACTCTCAACTGTTAACTCTCAACCGTCGGCTCCAATCCTGTTTCTCGAACCATCCTGTTGGTCGATGTTCGTGGAGGATTACCGTGAGCTGAAAATCGAAAATGCGGAGGACGTAGCGAAGCGCTGTTTCCTTTTCGAAAAATTTGTCGACGATGTACTCGCGCAAGAACCAGATGCACTTCAATTCGACGAACGTCCGGCAACAGTCGCGATTCATCCGCATTGCCACGCAAAGTCGATAATGGATCCGGCCTTCATGTCGAGGCTGGCGGAACGTTTGCGGGGCAGGAAAGCAACAGTACTCGACACGGCTTGCTGCGGAATGGCAGGCGCATTCGGCATGCTCGCAGAGAAATATGACATCTCCATCCAAGTTGCTGAGCGTCTGCTCGACGCAATCGACAATCAGCCGCCGACTATGGAAATCATCGCCTCAGGCGTAAGTTGTCGCCATCAAATTACCGATCTAACGAATCTCGATCCAAAACACATGGCCGAGTTGCTCGCCGAGGCGCTTCCGTAGCGCACGTTTCTCCCCAGCATAGGCAATTCCTATCGCGGCTAGACGCATAAAGTATTTCAATCCGCAGTCAGATTGTGGCCGGTTGATTATATGAAAACTACAATGCCGATAGGACAGCGCATTTCGCGCTTCCTTGAGGAACGATATGTGCACAGGGCGCACCCGCATTATTTGCCGGAGCTCGCCGTGTTTGGAGTCATTCTGCTCCTCGGCGTCTGGCCAATGCTATCGCTGGTGGCAAGGGCTCTGGAGACAATGCGATAAAAGCTACTGCTGCGCGTCACTCGCGATTGACGAATTTTGGGGGGAAAGGGCGGCCGCGGCTTCCTGCCGGAACGCTGCGGCCGCTTTGCTCTGAAACCGGAGGGGATTGTAAAGAACATTGAGCTCCCGCTCGGGAACCGGCGGAGCGAACGGCAGACTAACGCATCCGGGTGTCGCGTGATGTTTCAACATCATTTGGGGAACAATTGAGAGGCCAATGCCAGCCGCGACCATATTAGCGATCGTGCTGAGCTGACTGCCGGCCAGGGCGACCTCCGGAAACAAACGACGAGAATCAAGCAGCTGATGCACCTGTTGTGACAGGCAATGCATCTCGTGGAGCAGTAGAAATCTCTGCGATTTGAGATCCTCGAAGCTGACGACGGTTTGCTTTGCCAGAGGATGTCCTTCCGGTACGAGCGCAAGCAACGGTTCGTTGCCAACATGCTCGACCCGTAGAGTCGGACTTTTTTGACAAGTGGATGCCAATGCCACGTCCAGCTCGCCGGATTCGATGCGCCGAGTGATGCCTGCGGTTACGTCTTCTACGATGTGCAGTGTCACATCAGGATAATGGTTTTGAAATGTGACTACCAATTCCGGGAGCACATATGGCGCGATTGTGGGAATTGCGCCTACCGCCACGTCGCCGGCAATTTTGCCCTTGAGCTCGTCCACGCAACGGCGGGCATCGCCGATCGATGCCAAAATCTGTCGTGCGTACTCGAGCAAGCAACGCCCGGCTTCAGTGAGCACGACCGAACGCGGCAAGCGATCGAACAATGGCTGGCCAATCTCCGCTTCCAGTTTTCGGATCTGCTGGCTGAGTGAAGGCTGCGCCACGCGTACCTTCGCCGCCGCGCGCGAAAAATTTCCCTCGTCCGCAACCGCAACAAAATAACGTAACTGATGAAGTTCCATCGTTTCCGGAGTGAGGGTGAAGGAAGAATTAGGAAATTTCTCCCGTCTTATTTATCAGCTTCTGTGCGCAGCACGATTTTCCCAAACGCTCCCGGCTCCATCACCGCGCGATGCGCCTGCGCCGCTTCGGCCAGCGGAAATTCTTTGCCGACCACCGGATGCAACGTCCCGTTTTCCAAGCCGACATCGAGCGCCGCGTGAATGCTCGCCCAATCTGCCGGCGGCGTGTTCGGGATAGCCATTCCACGGACATCGGCATCTCGCTGCATCGCGTCGCGCGGATCGATCTCCACCCGGCCGCGGCTCCCGATAATCACGACACGCCCTCGCTTTGCTAAAATCGTCAAGTCTCTCCCGAGATTCACGTTTGCGAGCATTTCCACGATCACGTCAACCCCGCGTCCACCGGTCGCTTTCATAATTTGCTCGAAATGGTCCGGCGCGCGATGATCGAACACTTCGTGCGCGCCTTGCTCGCGGGCGAGCTTTCGTCCTTCGTCACTACCTGCGGTACCGAACACGCGCAGACCGCGAGCGCGCGCCAGTTGCACTGCCGCCGTCCCGACACCTCCGCTCGCGCCGTGCACCAGTACAGTTTCTCCCGGCTTAGCGTCGCCACGCTGGAACAATCCACGATACGCAGTGGCGTACGGCGTGCCGATGGCTGCGCCTTGCGCGAACGAAATATTTGCCGGCAACGGATGCACTTGCTCTGTCGTGCAGAGCGCAAACTCGGCGTATGTCCCGCTGACTGATCTCGCAGTGTAAACACGATCGCCCGGTTTGAATTCATTCACGTCCGTGCCCACCTGCTCGACCACGCCCGCTCCGTCGTTACCCGGCGTGTAAGGCAACGTTGGCTTGTACGCATAAGTTCCCGCACGAATATAAGTCTCGACCGGGTTAACGCCGACCGCGTGCATTCTAACAAGCACCTGACCGGGACCCGGTTGCGGCGTCGGCACTTCTTCGAGCCGCAAAACTTCCGGACCGCCAAACTTATGCACGCGAATCGCCTTCATTGATTGCTCCTGTGCGGGGCGCATCTTCGTTTCTTTGGCCGGTGTTGTCGCCTGCGATTCCTTCGTCTGTCCCTGCGTCGTCTGTTGTGGCTCCGTCTGGCCTGACGCCATGAGCGATAACGGTATTATGCCTATCATTATCAGTATCCGCATTATTCCTGTTCCCTGTAATTCGTATCTCCCAAAACTTTGGCCCGCCGATTAACGCGCCTGAACGCAGCAATGGTTTTCCAAGAACCCGGCTTCCGTTGTTTTCGGCAATTCGGAAAACACCCGGGCAATGTGCAACCCGAACTCTTTTGTACATCGTCTGAGATCGCTTTCGTCTGACTGCATTCATCATTCTTACCTCGCTCCGTCTCTCGTTCCTATTTCTTAATTCTTCCTTCTTAATTCCCATTTCCGTTCTTGATTCTTACTTGCTTCGACCTTTATGAAACTCATGCTCGCTACATTTTTCACTGCCGTAACCCTCCCCTGCGTCGCAGACCTTCCGATTACGCAGGACGAACTGGTCCGTCGCACTCAGGAGCTTTACGACGCCCTCGTTCCCGCCCATCAAGCGCCGTGGAAAAAGTATTTCGCCGACGACTGCATCTTTGCCGACGAAAAGGGTCGCCTTTTCGATAAACCAAAACTGATCGCGGACATCAAATCGTTGCCGACCGGCTATTCGGGAACGATTAAGATCGAGAACGCCCAAAGCCGGATCATTGGCAACACCGCCATACTCAGTTACGACGCTGACGAGACCGAGACAATCTTCGGCCAAAATCTGAAAGCGCGGTATCACATCACTGACACTTGGCTGGAGCGTAATGGCAATTGGCAGATCATTGCCAGCCAGGCACATCGCTACTACGAAGATCCGGCCGTTGGGAAAGGCGACCCGAAAAAGTTCGCTGCCTACATCGGTACGTACGAGCTCGCGTCCGGCCAAACGCGATCTGTCATTACCGAGGGCGACAAGCTATTGGTAGAACGGAACGGCAAGAAGGAGCAACTACTCCCGGAAACGTCCGAAATTTTCTTTCGGAAAGGCGTCGAAGG
>QHMS01000270.1 GCA_003217895.1 Verrucomicrobiota bacterium | reverse complement strand
GTAACAACGAGGACGTCATCTGGCTCAAAACGAAATAATCTCTCTCTGCAAGCTCAGCAGACACACTAAAAAGCTGCGCAGAAGGTGAGCCTGCAATTTACAGCCGTCGCGCCAACAACGGCCAGAGTTTTTCCAGGGTCCGCAAATTGATTATGCGAATCTGGTCTCCAGCAGGTAATCTGATTTTCGGGTGATCAAATTC
>QHMS01000001.1 GCA_003217895.1 Verrucomicrobiota bacterium | reverse complement strand
CCTTGACCACTGCACGATCACATCGCCAATCGATGGCGTAGTCATTTCGCGCAACGTCGATGTCGGCCAGACGGTCGCGGCAAGTTTGCAGGCGCCGGTGATTTTCCAAATTGCGAACGACCTGACCAAGATGCAGATCGATGCGAATGTAGCCGAGGCGGACGTGGGCGCTCTGGAGATCGATCAGGACGTCGATTTCACCGTGGACGCTTTCCCCATGCGCACTTTCCGCGGCAAGGTCGTGCAAGTGCGAAACGCACCGATCACGGTGCAGAACGTCGTGACTTACGACACCGTTATCGGCGTGAGTAATCCGGATTTGAAATTGAAGCCTGGCATGACGGCCAACGTTTCAATCATCGTCGCGCAAAAGGATAACGTGTTGCAGATCAAGAACGCCGCGTTGCGTTATCGGCCAGCGGAAGCAGCCTCTGCAGAAATGAGCTCGGCAAAAGTCGCCAGCGGCGGATCGACATCGCGTACGCCAGGCAGTGCACAACGCGGTGCTGGGCGGGAGCGCCGACCGAGCGAGCGCACAGTCTATATTTTGTCCGGCGGCCGACCAAAGTCGGTACAGATCAAAACAGGAATCAGCGACGGCGTGGTGACCGAAGTCATCGAAGGATTAAAAGAAGGCGATCGCG
Organism: Verrucomicrobiota bacterium; assembly: GCA_003217895.1. Taxonomy (GTDB): domain Bacteria; phylum Verrucomicrobiota; class Verrucomicrobiia; order Chthoniobacterales; family UBA10450; genus Udaeobacter. Next base: position 4,011 of record QHMS01000001.1, on the reverse strand, counting down.
TCGTGACCGCTGAATTGGCATCGAAACCCGCGGCGGCATCAACACCGGCCAATCCATTTTCCGGCGGGGCGCGGCGTTTTCCATGACGATGACCAAAACAGAAGTCGTCCTTCTGCTCGCACGCAGCTGTAGCCGCTTCGCTGCGCGAAGCGCGCGCGCGTCTCACAGAGACGCAGCTACAACATTCGCAGGGATATCCACATGAAAAACGGCTCACTGGTCAAACTCATCGACGTACACAAAACCTATCGCACCGGCGAAATGGAAGTGCCCGCCGTGCGCGGCGTGTCGCTTGAAATTAAACGCGGTGAATTCCTGGCGCTCATGGGCGCAAGCGGCTCCGGTAAATCTACGCTCATGAATATCCTGGGCTGTCTCGACCGGCCGACGTCGGGTAGCTATTTCCTCGATAATGCCGATGTTTCTGGATTAGATCGCGATCAGCTCGCGGACATTCGCAACCGTAAAATCGGGTTCGTCTTTCAGAGTTTTAATCTTCTGCCGCGCACGTCCGCGCGCGAGAACGCGGAACTGCCGCTGGTTTACAGCACACAGCGCTTGTCACACGCGCAGCTTCGCGAAAGAGCTGATCGCGTCCTTGCATCAGTGGGACTTGCCGGCCGCGAAGATCATCCCCCCAGCCAACTCTCTGGCGGGCAGCAACAGCGCGTCGCCATTGCCCGCGCGTTGATCAATGACCCCGAAGTGCTGCTTGCAGATGAGCCGACCGGGAATCTCGATAGCCGCACGAGCGTCGAGATCATGGCAATTTTCCAGCAACTCAACGAGCGCGGAATTACAATCATCATGGTGACACATGAGCAGGACATCGCCGCCTACGCGCAACGCAACGTCGTCATGCGAGACGGCGTGGTCGTCGATGATCGCGTAGTTCCCCAGCGCTCGGACGCCGCGACGCAGCTCGAACAACCACTCCCTTCAACGCTTTAACGCTTCAACCGTTCAACCAACCGATGCGAATCGCACCCACATTTAACGTCGCCTACCGTGCGCTTCGGCGAAACAAAATGCGCTCCGTTCTGACTGCGCTCGGTATTATCATCGGTGTCGGAGCGGTCATCGCCATGGTCGGGATCGGCAACGGCGCGAAAGCACAGGTCGAAGCGCAGATCGCCAGCCTTGGACAAAATGTGATTCTAATTTTTTCCGGTAGCACGACGTCGAGTGGAATTCGTACCGGATGGGGCGGCGCCGGCACGTTGAAGATCGAGGACGCTGAAGCGATCCGGCGCGAAGTGCCCGGCGTAATCGGCGTGAGCGAAGAAGTTGTTTCGACAACGCAGGTTGCCGCCGGAAATCAAAACTGGTTCACTCGGATTTTCGGGGAATCAGCAGACTACTTCGATATTCGGCAGTGGCCGCTATCCGACGGCGCTCCCTTCACGCCGCAGGACGTACGCAGCGCGAATAAGGTTTGCGTCATCGGCCGAACGACCGCGACGCAGATTTACGGCAACGAGAATCCGATCGGCCAGATTTTGCGGATCAAGAATGTGCCGTTCACGATTCTTGGCGTGCTCACGCCCAAAGGGCTGAGCCCGCAGGGCGTGGACCAGGACGACATCGTCGTCATGCCGTACACCAGCGCGATGAAACGCGTGAGCGGCGGCACCACGTTGCGTAACATCAACGTGCAAATTGGCGATCCGGGTCAGATCGCAGCAGCGCAACAGCAAATTATCTCGTTGCTGCGACAACGACATAACATTCGGCCCGGCCGCGACGATGATTTCACCGTGCGCACGCAAGAGGAAATCGCCGAGGCTGCGACCGCCACGTCGCGCGTCATGACAGTCTTGCTCGGCGCAATCGCAGGCGTATCGCTGGTCGTCGGCGGCATCGGGATCATGAACATCATGCTCGTGAGCGTGACCGAGCGGACGCGCGAGATCGGCGTGCGCATGGCCGTGGGCGCGCGCGGCAACGACATCCTCACGCAGTTTCTGATCGAAGCGGTAACGCTAAGTTCCGTTGGCGGCCTCATCGGAATCGTCTGCGGCATCGGCGCCTCGGCGCTTCTATCAACCTACGCGCATTGGCCCACCCTGATTTCAATTGGCTCGATCGCGATTGCGTTCTTATTCAGCGCAGCCGTGGGCATTTTTTTTGGTTTTTATCCCGCGCGCAAAGCTGCCGCCCTCGATCCGATCGAAGCCCTGCGCTACGAGTAGAAGAAAAATTTCAACCACGGATTACGCGGATCATTTACTTTTATACATCCGTGCCATCGGTGTAATCCGTGGTTAGATTTGCACTATGGCTGAGCACGCGCGTTTCGAAAAGCTGGTTGCCGAAGCGAAGAAGAACATCACGGAAATTTCTCCGCAGGATGCCGCAGCGAAATTGAAAAGCGGCGAGGCCGTGGTCGTTGACGTCCGCGACAAAGACGAATGGGACGAAGGACATATTCCCGGCGCGATGCACATGAGCCGCGGCACAATTGAGCTCGACATCGAAGAAAAGGTTCCGGATCCGAACGCAATGATCATTTGTCATTGCGGCGGAGGCGGCCGCGGTGCGCTCGCGACGGAGAGCCTGCAAAAAATGGGCTACAAAAACGTCCGGAACATGTCAGGTGGCTTCAAGGCCTGGAAAGCCGCCAGTTTGCCGATGACTAAATAATCGGATTGTCAGACGAGCTTAACCGGGATCGGCCAGCCAGTCGGAGCGTTGTGTTTGCATCGCACCGTCGCTAAACTGGCGCGCATTCCTGCACAACATGGGTTCACTCGATTATTATAGTATTGAAGAGCTTCTGACGAATGAAGAGCGCGCAGCGCGCGATCGGGCGCTGCACTTTGTGCAGGAGGAAGTCTTGTCCGAGATCGTTCCGTGTCATCGCGCGGCCAAGTTCCCGGAACATCTGATCCCGCGCATGGGCGGTCTCGGCTTTTACGCTCCTTATCTCAAAGAACACGGCTGCGCGGGCCTAAGCTACACAGCCTATGGCCTCATCATGCAAGAACTAGAGCGCGCGGATTCAGGTCTGCGGTCGCTTGCATCGGTGCAGGGCGCGCTCGCGATCCAGGCGATTCATTCTTTCGGTTCCTCAGAGCAACAGGCGCGCTGGCTGCCAGGGCTCGCGTCGGGCGAGCGCGTCGGTTGTTTTGCGCTGACGGAGCATGGACACGGCTCGGATCCGGGCGGGATGGAAACGCGCGCCAAACGCGATGGCGATCATTACGTTCTGAACGGCAGCAAATGCTGGATCGGCAATGCGTCGATCGCGAACGTCAAAGTCGTCTGGGCGAAAGATGACGACGGGCATGTGGGAGGATTCGTCGTGGAAAAAGATGCGCCTGGATTTCGCGCGCAGGACATCGAAGGGAAATTCAGTCTGCGCATGTCGCGCACGTCGGAGTGCTGGTTTGAAAACTGCCGCATACCCGCAGAGAACCACTTGCCCAAGGCGTCCGGCCTTAAGGCACCGTTATCCTGTCTGACGTATGCGCGCGTAGGCATCGCTTGGGGCGTAATTGGCGCGGCAATTGATTGCTATGAGACGGCGCTGGCCTACGCCAAAGAGCGCGAACAATTTGGCCGACCGATCGCCGGATTCCAACTGGTGCAACAAAAACTTGTCTGGATGGCCCAGGAGATTACCAAGGCGCAATTGCTGGCTTTGCGTCTTACGCGCCTCATGGAATCGGGTGCGTCGCGTCCTGCGCAGATTTCGCTGGCGAAACGCAACAATGTGTGGATGGCGCTGCGATGCGCGCGCAAGGCGCGTGACATCCTCGGCGCCGCTGGAATCACGGATCGTTACTCTGTGATTCGCCATCTCATGAACCTCGAGACGGTCTCCACCTACGAAGGCACACACGACGTTCACACATTGATTATCGGCCGCGACATCACGGGGCTTGATGCGCTTGGCGGTTGAAGCAGCAACGCCGTTATTCCGAGCGAAGTCGAGGAATCCCGTTGCAAAACCGAAACGTAATTTCACAGGATCCTTCGACTTCGCTCAGGATGACTCGCTGAAGAAAT
>QHMS01000252.1 GCA_003217895.1 Verrucomicrobiota bacterium | reverse complement strand
GGAGAGGGCGTGCCTGTGGTTGTCGCTGTAGCCGTGGCCGTAGCCGTCGAGGTCGGCGTAGGTGATGGTGTTCCGCAAGGAGGCGCGAGGTAGCACCTGCCGGCGTTCACTATCGTCTTGCCCCATTGCCCACTGATGGGCTGAGCAACAACGCCAAGATAGGCGTTAATGCCCACAGCCGTGTGCCCGTTGTTGGCCTTGTATGCCACCGCCGGCGGCCCGTCGGTCCAATCGGCCACTGAAACCGCTCCCGAGGTGAGCGTCACCCCATTGCGGTAGAAGGCGGTCAGCGTGGTCACTCCCTGCATCAAACAGCTCCCCGGCTGGGTGATGTTGGCCGTGTTGGTAGAGAAGTTGGTTTGGCTAGTGGAGTTATATGGTGTGTATCCACCGGTCACCCACCTCCCTGCCAGGAGCCACGGACCTCGGTTGTCGTAGGCAAACGTGCTCACCACTACCTCTCCTCCCGCGTCCTCGTAATCAGCCAAGACGTTACCCATGGCTGTCGCGTCGTTCCAACCGTTGTTCGAAAACGCGTACACGATATTGTACTGCTCTAACTGCGTCAGCGTAGGCGTCCCGCTGAACGCATCGAAGTAATCCACCGCAGTCACACCTGGCTCAGCCGCTATTTGATCGTGGATTTCAGTCGGCTGCCCGGCTATGTCGGCGTAAGCGATCAGCACCCGGAACGCACTCGGCGTGCACGTAGGTGACGCTGTAGCTGAGGGCGTGCCTGTTGGCGTCGGTGAGGGCGATGGGCAGGCCCCCGCGAAGATTTCCATGTCGGCCGCCGGGGCCGAGGGCTCGTAGCCGCCTGCCAGCCATATGTGGTCGGTGCCGTTGGTATCGGTGGGGAAGTTGCGCCGCGCATTCGTGAATGGCAGACCAATCGACCACGTATTAGTGCCCGGGTTGTAGATGTCCACCTGGTTCGATGGATTGGGCGCGACTCTGCCACCGCCCATCACATACATGTTACCGTTGAAGGTAAGCCCTCGCGTCTCGCCCGTGGCACGCGGTATCGCCGTGATGGCGCCGGTGGTGTTAGTCGTCGGGTTGAAGCTGAAGGAGTTAGTAGTGTCGATCACCGCGCCTCCGGAGTAATCCGAGGCGCCTCCCACGTAGATGATGCCACCTATGGCGGCTGTCGGTGCATACATGATCCCCTCCGGCGTGTTCACCATTTGGGTCCACTTGGCGCCTACCGCACCATTGGGGTCGAACTGCCATATCTGGTTGGTGGAGGCTACGTTGATGTTGAACCCGCCCAAAATATACATCTTGTTGCCCGTCTCGGCGAACCCACCAGGCAGGATTGTGCCTGCGGCGTCCCCGGGCCAGTTGTCTGCGCCGGTGAGCGTGACCACCGCGTCGGCAGCAGGGTTGTAGTAGAATACGCGCGCTGTGGCTGTGGTCTGCCCGGCTTGGGAGCCGCCCACACAATAGATCTCAGGAGTGCCTCCGAGGGTGAGTACGCCACAAGCCATGTTGTTCATCGTGGCGTCGGGCAATGTCACGCCCATCTGGGTCCAAGTGTTGGTACCGGGTGTGTAACGGAGCACGTGCTGGAAGTCAGAGCCTGCCGTATCTGCGGTGCGGCCACCCATGGTATAGAAGTTGCCGTCGGGGAAGTAAACCCCAACCGCTCTAACCAACACCGTAGGCAAGTTCGGTCCAGGGGACCAGCTGCATAGCGCCGGTGTAGCGGTCGGTGTCGGCGTGGGGCTTATACCGGGCTGGAAATTGAATTTGCCGACGCGTGTGAACCAATTCACACTGGCGCTGCTCGGGTAGTATTCGTTGGTGTGCCAGAAGGTCATGCCATCGGTATCGAGCGTGGTCATGCTGTAATCGCCCCAGCGCCCGGCGGAACCCGTCTGGTTACCACCGCCGTTGGTCATCACAGCTTCGCCTTGGCCAAGGTTGTTTATTGGGTCGGCCGCAAGGCGTCCGGCATAACGAATACCGGCGAAAATGGATGGGCTGGATGTTGAATATCCAATTGCCGTGTTACCACTGTTATCCACGGCTATGCTGGGCATCCAACGCCACAAACCGTCGCTGCCGTTGGTCCAGTCTTGTTGTTGAAGCGGCGTGGCGGGGAAAATGCCGCCGGTAACAACGAATTGATACCAGCGCACCGCCGTCGGGCCGCTGGGGTAATTCAGGATTATGGTCTGGTCGGCCCACAGCGACTCTGTGCCGCCGAGATTCTGATAAACCATTGGCGTCATGATTTTATCGCCAAGGGTATCCAGCTTTTGTGTGGTTCCCTGCTGTGGTACCATAAGATAGGTAGTCGTGAAGGCGTCAACGAAGGGGTTGACGGTGATCAGGGCGTTGGGAGCATGACTGGGGCCAATGCCGAGGGTCGAATTCGCAGGAGTGACGAAATCGGCGTGAAACAGCCAACCCTTGACCTGGGTCAATATCACTCCGCCGTTAGCCGGGCTATCCACGTCAAGGAGCATTTCATCCCTGCCCGCAGGCGGCGCGGTGCCGGTGCGAAACCCGGCGGCCACCAGACTATAGGAATCACCCAACCCGGGATTCCCCGGAGGAATCATAAAGGAGATGGCATTGGTGGGCCCACCGCTCAGCATTGACCCGCGATCGAGCGCAAAGACTTTCACTCCGCTGAAGGTGGAGCCGTTCAAAAAGAGATTCACCGTAAGATAATAGGCGCCGCCGGGCTGCGGATTAGGCCACAGCGCCATCTTCGGATAGTCGTCCAAGTTCGTCGGATCCACTGGCACGGCATAGAGGTTATAGCCGCCCGTCGGGTTGGAGCCTTGAGATACACCGATGCATTCATAGAAATTGGCGCCGGGAAACGACGCAAAAGCGAAATCGCTTACCACCCAGCGGTCAGCTAGCTGATCGTAGAACACAAACGGGTCGCCACGGTTCAGGTTTTGGCAGGGTGTGCCGGTTAATGGGGCGAAGAACGAGTTATACGTGGTGAAGGGAGCGAGCGGGTTGCCCGATTTATCATAAACTCTGAACCCGGTATTGACCGTTTGAACGTAGTGATTTGGGCCGACGTCGCCATTTGTGTCTGGCGGATAACAACCGCACCCGCTGGTCGAGAAATTGATTCCGTCAAAGGTCAGTAGCGGCGGCGGCATGTTAGGCACTGGGCGAGCGAGTTTATCCAACAGCGACTGGAAATGTGGGAAACCAGAGGCCTGCGATCCCGCTGGCGTTTCTGTCATAGGGAGCGGATAACGTGTGAGCCGTCTCACCTCAATCTCTGGGTTGGGCGGAATGTATGGCAGTTCTCGCAAGGGTTTCTGCACTACCGGACCGACTAACCGCACCACGTCTGGCATCTGTGTGCCCGGGGCGTCTTGTGTTGAGGAGCGATTGTTTTTCGCGCCTTTTGCTTGGGCGAACACGCTGGAGAAGGCGCCCATGCCAAGCAGCGCGACGAAGATGCCGGTGAGGCAAAGAACTGAGGCAAGTAGAACACGGAGGTTGAAGAAGGCGGATTTTGAAGTGGATTTCTTTTTCATAGATTGAGTGAAGTTTTCCCTCTGCGGTGAATCCGAGACGGTAGCCGAGACGCTAGGTGAGATGACGGAAGTGTGTCAATAATTATTTTTAATCTTATTGAGGGATTTGTTCAGTGGGGGCAGCCGTGACGGCTGCATGATTCCCATTTCGAAGGCGACACGTCCGCCGGGCGGACGGACTCGTCCTGTGGCGAGCCTGCCAGTACAGTTCAGTGCGGTTTCGCAGCCTGCGAACTAGCGAGTTCCCTGCGCGCCCGGCTTAGGACGCAGCCTTATTAGCGCGGCCGTGGCGTCGGGCGAGGACGTGGTGATGGAACAATCCGTGGTTGTGGGAAGCCGAATTTGCCGACGCGCGTGCTCCACAGGGAGCTGGTTGTCACGTAGTATTCGTTAGTGTGCCAGAAGCTCGTGCCATCGGTATCAATCGTGGTCATGCTGTAATCGCCCCAGCGGCCGGAGGCACTGGTTTGGGCTCCTGTGCCGTTGATCAGTACAGCTTCACCCTGCCCGAGGTTATTTGGCGGATCGGTGGCAAACCGTCCGGCATAATGAATACCTGGGAATATGGTGCTGCTCGATGTCGAATACCCAATGGCCACGTTTCCGTTTGCGTCGGCAGCTATAGCGGGCATCCAGCGGTACAAACCGTCGTTGCCGTTTGACCAGTCTTGTTGTTGAGCCGCTGCAGCGGGAAAATTGCCGCCGGTAACGTCGAATTGATACCAACGAACAGCAGTCGGCCCGTTCGGGTAATTCAGGATAATGGTCTGGTCAGCCCACAACGACTCCACGCCATTGCGGAACTGGTAAACGACCGGCGTCATGATTTTATCGCCAAGTGTATCCAACGGCGGGTTGCCTCCCGGCTGCGGTACAAGGTTGGACGTCGTGTTGGTGAATGCGTCAACGAACGGGTTGACTGTGATCAGAGAATTCGGAGCGTGGTTAGGGCCAACACCCAGAGTTGAATTCGCCGGCGTGCCGAAATCGACATGAAACTTCCAGGCTTTAACCTGGGTCAAGCTAACGCCGCCGCTGCTGGGACTATCGACCGCGAGGAGCATTTCATCCCGGCCCGCAGGCGGCGGAGCGCCGGTGCGAAAATTTGCTGCTACCAGACTATAGGAATTGCCCAAGCCGGGGTCACCGGGAGGAATCATGAATGAAATCGCGTGGGCGGGCCCGCCCGCGAGCATCGAGCCGCGATCAAGCGCGAATACGCTCACGCCTTCGAAGGCTTCAGAGGTCCCATTAAACAAATTTTGCGTGAGGAAATAGGCGCCGCCGGGCTGTGGA
>QHMS01000269.1 GCA_003217895.1 Verrucomicrobiota bacterium | reverse complement strand
TTCGTGTTTGGCGACTTCGGCGCCGTGTTGTCGCAGGCGCAAAATGAGTTCATCGAGCGCTTCGGTTGTTTCGGCGGACACCTCGATGCGCGCAAAGCTTTGGTCCGCGCGTCTCTTTCCGATTTTGATTTCGCCAATTTTGAAATTCGCGCCGTGGGTCAAAATTTGATCGAGCACCTTTGGCAAAATGAGCGAGTCGATAATATGCCCGCGTAACTCGATTGTTTCCGAAAACATTGGTAGAATCTAGCTGCCGAGCGCCGCTCGCGCCAGTGAGTGGGTTATTGTAGCGGCGCTTGTGCCAAGCGCCGAATCCGATAGGTAGGCGTTTGACACAAACGCCTCTACAACGACTTAGATTATTATGGAGAAACCAAGCGTACGCGGGCCTTCTCCGAGCCGCAAAGCGCATCTTGCACTGGGATCGCGATTAAACCGAAGGGCGAAACGCCCGCCGCCGCTTCCGGTGAAGAAAATTTCCCCAAAGGTCGGTCGCGCGATTGATCGTTAAGCCGGTGAACACATGCACGGACAACTTCCAGCTCTCGCCGTGAAAATCGCAAAGGCACTTTCATGGGGGTCCGAGTACATTGTCACCCAGGCTGCGGAGCTGCGAATTCTGCGAGAAATGTCCGAGGCTGAGGTGAGCGAATTTGCAAAGGATCACGGCTGGCGCGTAATCCGTCGGCTCGGGGGACGCCAGATCGAGTTTTATAATGACGCTAGCGTGCGCGCGTTGTAGTAACCCCGAAGGCATTCCGGGATTCGGGTTGCAACCGCACGTAGCTTGACGCGCCACAGACGCGTGGCTACAGGGCCACTGGACAGAAGGAAGCTGTTGGCTTACGAGTGCGCCAGCCGCAATCAACTCCGAAAGTATTCGCGAGCGTATGGAAGCAGCGAAAATTTATTTTATCGTTTTTGGCGCTTTGACGATCGTAGGCGGAATTGTCGGTTACGTAAAAGCAGGCAGCGTAGCCTCGATCATTGCCGGCTCAATCACAGGTGTGCTATTGCTCGTGGCTGCGTTTCTGTTGCCCGAACATCGCATGGTTGGCTTGGCGACTGCCCTTATTGTCTCGCTTTTGCTGGCGGCATATTTCATCCGCAAATATTTGAGCACAGGCGCAGTCATGCCCGCTGGGATAATGTCGCTCCTAAGCGTGATCGGGATCATCGTGGTCATCGTCGCCTGGGTAAAGAAGTAATCGCGTGGGAAGGATTCGTCTTCGGACGTGGCGGCGGCTTGTGCTGGTGATATTCAGCGCGCTCTTCGCCGCGATCGTTTACCGCTGGATCTCGCTCGAACGATTGCAACGAGTCGCGCCCGCTGAGATACCCGCCACGCCAACACCGGAACCGACGCCAACCCGCCCGCCGCTGATTACGGGAAAATTAGACACGGGCAAACTCTTCAACGGGATCACGCTTCACTCCACGGTCGAGACGATTCCGGGCGGTGATGCGACGACGGAACGCAGCCAGCCGGATAGTTACGTACTTGATTTAAGGCTACAGGCGCGCGTGCCTTCACCGAACAAGACAATCGAGGAGCTGGCCAATGTCAGTCCCCAACTGCCCACGCTGTTGCCCGGACTGGCATCGATGCTATTAGCGGATCCCGTTTCGCCGCTTTACGCTCAGCTTTACGAGACAAAAGTTAGAATGCTTCGTGAAACCCTCGCCCGCCTCGATCTGCTTCTATCGCGGCACAACTTTTTCGATTGCCAAACTGTCCTCCAACTTCAGCATCCTCAAACGCATCGAAAAGCGCTGCTCCTCCAGGCGGACATGGACGTGGATGCTGATGGCTCAGATGGCGACCGGATGCCCGTCGGCACTGGCGCGCCCGCTAATTTCAAGCCGTTCACCAGTTATCGTTGGCCAAAGAAAACGTCCGCGCCTAACCCCTATCTGGCCGCGACCGAAGCGGCCTCGAAACGTGCCGAAGATGAGTATGCGCTTGGAACTACCGCACCCGCGCGGAAGCGTGAGTTACGCAATGCGATCGCGCAACTGCGCGCCGAAGTCGGCACACTGGAAAAGTACAGCTTCCTCATTGGCGCGGCTGATCCTTTTATCGTGGTGCCGGGCGCATTCACGCACGCTCACGACCCCGTTAAGCCCGGCGACTATGCGCTCGTCGTCTTTGGAGACGTGATTTATCCAGCGATCGTCGGCGACGTTGGGCCGAACGATAAAGTCGGGGAGGCGTCGCTTCGTATCGCAAAACAGATCAACACGCTTTCGACGCCCTACAATCGGCCTGTGAGCGATCTCAAGGTGACCTACATCATTTTCCCAGACACGGCTGACAAGCCATTTGGGCCGCCGGATTTGGAAAAACTTCAGGCGCGTTGCGAGACGCTGGTCAAAGAGATTGGGGGCGCAAGCGTGCCGCTGCATCACTGGGAAAATATCATTCCGCCTTCGCCAACTCCCAGCCCAACCCCAACCCCAAGCCCTTCGCCGTCTCCGAGCGCGACTCTATCTGCATCGGTGTCGCCGACATTTGCGTTTCCAATTACCAGCCCGACCGCGCAGCCTAATCCGACGCTGATGCCAACGAGTTCGCCCGGCCTTAAGCGAAGCCCGACGAAGAAACGGAAGTCGTGAATATTGTAAGTCCTTTCATTATGTCATTCTGAGCGGAGCGAAGAATCTCGGATCATTTCTGGGTCGCTCGTCGCCGGAATAAATCAGAGATGTTTCGCTTCGCTCAACATGACAGTGCCGTTTATGCGATGAGTACAGACGAAATGATCATCCGCGATGCTGTGGAGACCGATTTGCCGGCGATCATCGACATTTACAACGCCACTGTGCCGACCCGCTTGGTGACAGCCGAGCTTGAGCCGACCACGATCGAAGCGCGTTTGCCCTGGTTCCGCGAACATTCGCCGCACGACTATCCGTTCTGGGTCGCGGAATCGGACGGCCGCGTGATCGGCTGGCTCGATTTCAAAAAATTCCTGCCACGCTGCGCGTATCGTGGCACGGCCGAGATCAGTGTTTACGTGGATGAAAAATTCCGGCGGAGCGGCGTGGGGCAACGTTTGTTGCAACAGGCGATCGCCCGCGCGCCGTCGCTGGGGATAACAGCGCTGGTCGGACTGATCTTCGGACATAACGAGCCGAGTTTGAAATTGTTTCAACGCTTCGGCTTCGAGCGCTGGGGATTCTTTCCCGCGGTCGCGCAACTTGATGGCGTGAAGCGCGACCTCGTTGTGATGGGTCGACATTGTCCGCCTCGCTGTAGCCACGGCCCTGTGGGCCGTCCACAAACAGCAATCACGACGCCTTATCCAGACGCGCCACAGGCACGTGGCTACAACGAATGTCTAAATCTCATGTACACGCTCATGCATTATCGCCAGGAGCCGATTCATTCGGCGCTTCTCAAAATGCGGGACAAATATTCCATGCTGCATGTGGACGTGCTGCTCCTGATCTATCATTTTGCAAAGAGTTGCTCCGGATCGATTCTTGAGATCGGCGCGTTTGTTGGCGGCGCGACCATCGCGGCGGCGTTCGGCGTGCGCGATTCCGGTCGGCAAAAAAAACTGATCGCAATCGAACCCGGCGGGAGCGTGAAACATAAACGGCTTGGCACGCGTAATATCTTGCGTGACTTGGAACGCAATCTGGACCGGCAGCGCGTGTCCAAGATGGTCACGCTAATCAAGGGTCGTTCGTTCGCCCCAGAAACGATCTCCGCGGTGCATCACGCGCTTGGCTCAGATGAAATCGGCGTGCTGATCCTAGACGCCGATGCCGGTAAACGACGCGACATCGAGTGCTACCGTGATAAATTGACTGAGGGATGCTGGATGATCATAGACGATTACGCCGGAGCCGATTCCAACGTAAAGAGCGCACCGAGCCGAGCGGACGTGGACGCGCTGGTCGACGCGGGCGCGTTAGAGCCGCTGGGGTTTTACGGGTGGAGCACGTGGGTGGGCCGGTGGCGAGGACGCGCTGCGCGGAACCATTGATTATTCAAACGCCTCCTCCATCTGTCATGTTCAGCGGAGCGAAACATCTCTGGCTATCGACGTGCGGCAGGTGACCGGCCAGAAATGATCAGAGATTCCTCTCCCGCTGCTGCGGGATCAGAATCACAACGAAGGCTCCGTCACGTTTCTTCTGGACCGATGACCAGGTGGATCCCGCCGTTGGGCGCTGAGATGAAGAAGCCATTGAAGTCCTCGCGCAGTTGTTCGATCTCATCGCGCCGCGCTACGCCGTGGACTTTCAGAAATGACGCCGCAGCCTCGGTATCATTCGTCTCCAATTCCAGCCAGATATCTGGATGACTCAGGTTTGGTACACTGTCGACCCAAAGGCGGTTCGGGCCGAATTGAAAAATGCAGCCGTCTTTTTCTTCCTCGATCAAAGGCAATCCCAGTGTGTCGCGATAAAACGCCACCGTCTGCTCATACGTGTGGCTGGGACATTTGATCGCGATGTTCGCTCCGCCAGAGAACTGCGGCCCTTCTAACTTAGCAACCATTATTCGATTTAATCTGTGACCAATTAGAAAGAACGCCGAAACGGCGAATGGGCGAAACGGCAAATGGGCGAGATCGCCGGTTCGCCGTTTCTCTCCATGGCTCCATCACGCCGGGCCCGTCCCGCCGGGCTCCGTCATTTTGATGGGATCCAGCGCGCGCTCGAGTTCTTTTTCCGGCAAAACTTTTTTCTCTCGCGCAATTTCGCGAACCGTGCGGCCAGTCTTCGCGCTCTCTTTTGCAATTTCCGCGGCGCGATCATAACCGATCATCGGCGCGAGACTTGTTACCATCGCCATGGAAAGCTCCACTAACTCGCGGCATCGTTCTTCGTTCGCGGCGATACCGCGCACGCATTTCTCGCAGAAAACATCGACGGCGTTTGCCAGCAACCGGATCGATTCGAGAAGATTATGCGCCATTACCGGCATCATCACGTTGAGCTCGAAATTCCCGTTTGCGCCCGCCCAGGTGATCGTTGTGTCATTGCCGATCACTTGCGCGCACACCATCATCAGCGATTCGCACATGACCGGATTTACTTTTCCGGGCATGATCGAGCTGCCAGGTTGCGTCGCGGGAAGTTGAATCTCGCCGATGCCGCACCGCGGACCGCTCCCGAGCCAGCGAATGTCGTTTGCGATCTTAAAAAGACTCACCGCGATCGTCTTCAAATTGCCGCTCGCTTCGACAACTGCGTCCTTACCGCCCTGCGCTTCGAAATGATTTTTTGCCTCGCAAAACGCGATACCCGTGCGCTGCTCCAGGTGTCGCAGCATTTTCTTCGGAAGATCGACGTTGCGGTTCAGGCCCGTGCCGACCGCAGTTCCCCCCAGCGCAAGCTCGCGCAAAATTTCCAGGGATTTTTGCGCCCGCTCCTTGGCGTAAGCAACCTGCTGCGCGTAGCCGGAAAATTCCTGGCCGAGGCGGATCGGCGTCGCGTCCATCAAATGCGTCCGTCCGATCTTGATGATGTCCCAGAATTCGTTCGCCTTCGCTTCAAGCGCGCTTTGTAATTTTTCCAATGCCGGGATTAGCCAGTTTCTCAACTGTTCGGCTGCGCTGATATGGATCGCAGACGGAATCACATCATTGCTTGATTGGCCCATGTTCACGTGATCGTTCGGATGAACATGCTCGCGCGACCCGATCGGTTTGCCTGCAAGCTGCGCGCATCGGTTGGCGATCACTTCGTTGGCGTTCGTGTTTGTGCTCGTTCCCGAGCCGGTCTGAAAAATGTCGAGCGGAAAATGGTCGTCGAGTTTTCCTTCCACAACCTCCTCGGCTGCCGACACAATCAGCGCCGCGCGCTCGGCATCGAGCAAACCGAGATCATGATTGGCTTGCGCGGCCGCCCATTTGATCAGACCCAGCGCGCGGATGAACGGTCGGGAAAATCGATAACCGCTTACAGGAAAATTGAGCACCGCGCGGTGAGTGGACGCGCCATGGAGCGCATCCGCCGGAAGCGTGATCTCGCCCATCGAATCTTTTTCTGTCCGCGTCGGCTTCTCGGTCATGCGGAACGATCCGCGCCAACGCCTGCCAGCTTGGAAAAACGTTTGGACCGCGCGGTGCGTCGTTCGCGACTGGCCGGCGAGGGCGTTTTGTGAAAAACAGTGATGAACATCGGCGGAATGTTCTGCAGGAAGTATTCCGATTCCCCGTGCTCAAAAAGCGTGGCGTGCTGCTTCAATTCGTTGGTCACCTGATAAATAATGAAACTGCCGCCGGTCGCCAGCGCGTCATACGTTTTTCGCAAGAGCGCGCGTTTCTTGTCGATCTTGAGAATGCTGAACGGAATACCGGAAAGGATATAGTCGCACGAAGCGATGCCACGGCGTTTGAGTTCGTACGGCAACGAAGCTGCATCTCCATGGATCACGTGCACACGCGGATCGCCTGCGAATTGCCGCTCGAGAGCGCGCGAGAATGCCGCATCGAGCTCGAACAGGAGCAAATGCGAATCCGCACTCATCCGACGCACAATCTCACGTGAGTGCACGCCGTCACCCGGCCCATACTCGGCGATCACCCGCGGCTGGCTAAAATCCATCTTGCTGGCGACGCGTTCCACCAGCGCTTTCGAGCTGGGAACGATAGAGGCGACCTGAAACGGTCGCTTCAGAAATCGCTTGAAAAACAGCGCACTCACGGGGAACGCACAGTCGTCTGCAGGCGCCGGATTGTCCAGTGACGAAGTAGGGGCACACGACATTCTGTAGCCACGCGCCTGTAGCGCGTTGACGTTACCGCGGCTGTTAAACGACCCACAGGCCGTGGCTACAGCGCTGTCCTGTCGGGGAATAAAAGTGAATCGTGATCGGCACTCGTCGTTCTTGACTGATCACCGATCACCGATCACTTATTCATCACGCCGTAGCCTCTCGTCTTGCCGTAGGTTTTATGCGAAGGCTGGTTGGCGAAGGCGGATCACTTCTAATTCACGCGCGGTTAGCTCAGTGGTAGAGCACTACCTTGACACGGTAGGGGTCAGAGGTTCGAACCCTCTATCGCGCACGATTCTTTGTGCGTGGAATCCAAAACGCGCCGTCGTAAGCTGCGCGCCTTTGCATCAGTCAGTCGTGGTCGCGAGATAACGAAAATTGTTCATGCCTGCCCGGCTTTGCATCGGGCCGATCACTGACCCCGCTGCTGTCTCGTTTCACTTTATCATCATCCGGTCTCGGAACTGGCTCCCTTACTCTACGCTGGACAATTAGCTCAGCGCCACATTGATTAGGAATCGGGACTTCTCTGGGTAACTTCGGTTCTTTTTCCTTCGGTTCGATTACCTCACCGCCGCACTAGCATTAAGAATTCGGGGTTATCTCCCAGATTCTTAATGAATGGCTCGCCGGATGGCCGGCCGCCTTTCGCATCGTAACGGAGGATCTCCTTTGTATTGCGACTGGCAACGTACAGGAGACCGTCGTCTCCGAATTCCATTCCAGCGGGGCCATTAAGACCACCGGATTTTGGCGTGATAAAGACACTCGTAGAGTTCTGGCGAAGGTCATGCCGTAGAATTGAATCGTTCCCGCCGCTTCCTACAAAGAGGTAGTTGCTATCTGGACTGAGCATCAAATGGATCGGTTTATCAACTTGATCGGCGCGTGAGATAAGATCGCGTAAAAAATGACCGGTGCGAGCCTGATAAATACGTACGCAATCAGCAGCACGATCTGCGATGTATAAATCACCATTTGGCGCAAAAATCACTGCTCTCACTTCCAAGAGACCGTTTGTCGCAAGCTTTGCTGATGGAACGAAAGTGCCGGGCGGAAGTTTGGTTCTTTCGACGTCGAGGGGTTCGGGAAGAGGCATCGGCGTACCTGGCTTGCCTGTTTTGCTGAGGGGACCATGATATCTAGCGACAAGGTTTGTATTTTGACTTGAAACGTAGAGATCACCGTTGGAATCAAAAGCTAGATTGAAGGGATGATCGATCCCGGGATTCAACTCCGCGTGCCGCTTTACAAACACACCGGCAAAGTCGTGCTGCCCGTCTTTGTTGAGAGGGCCTCGAAACCTTACGACCTCGCTATATTCGAAGTACGCGTTGACTACGTATAGGTCTTTGTCTGGTCCAAACGCGAATCCACGAAGCTCACGAAGCTTCACGCCTTCAGGGAGACTTTTTTTGTTTAGAGCCTTTCGTAATTTCTTCCCGTCAGCCGAGTAGACGTGAATATTGTTCAGCGACGTTTTCTCTTCACCACCATGAAAACTGACGTACCATTCCTTTGGCATAACGATTTTCTTAATCGGTTTCAGATCCGCTTGGAGCAGGTGCTCCCTGAAATTTTGATTTTTTTTGCTGTTCGTCGAGGCGTTTTTCTACAATGATCGTACGGTACAGGCAACGGAGGATCGAACCATGAAATCATTTCTATGCAGGGTGCTTTGGCGTCGTTTCCAGCTGCTCACGGCATTGGGTATTCTGTTATCATTCAATACTGCTTTTTCGGTTTGGGCCGACCAGGGAGACCAATCTCTTCCCATAGGCAATCCAGCTACACTGGAGCACTCGACCCCGACCGGGGCCACGGAAATCGCGCAACGATTAATTCCGTTTCCGTTCACTCCTCCCGATGTAAAGCTCAAAGAGAAGGAGCCTCTTTCAGGCTCGAATAACTGGTTTACGAAGCATGATAAGAATAAGATCGATGAGCTCGGCAGTCTCGATTTCTATGCGCCGAGCGGCCCACAAAGCGTAGGCGTCGTTCCGAAGCTTCATAACACTTCAGCAGGCATGGAAATTTATCGGCTTCCTACAACGTTGAGCAAAGACACATTTGAAAAAACAGAAGGCCCGTACCGCCCGGGCATAACCAAAAAGTTTAGTAACAAGAGGTCCGGCGAAAAGATTGCAAAATTCAAAACTTACCCCGTCGCGCAGCCGGGGCTGGCCTGCTTTTACATCTCGCGGCTTCTCGGTCATCTTGTTGAGGTCCCACCTGCGACTTACCGGACCATGGACGTCCAGGAATTCATGAAGGTCGGCAACCAAGCCCGTACGACAGGCCATCCCGATTGCACGCAAGCATGGGCAAATCTGCGAGGGTGGGCGCAGTCGGCGAACCCAAAAATGGTCGCACCGGGCGGCAAGCTCGTCTATGGCTCGCTGGCGCAGAACCCGCGAGGAGAAGAAAGCAGTCCCGAGGACTACTGGACGGTCGACGCAATCAGGGGACACAGCTTTTACAAGGTCCTTTCTTCCAAGGCCCCAGTAGCAAATCTTTTAAAGTTGAACGATCCGAAGTCCCTGCAAGACCTCGCTCTTGCGCAGGATATGACGCGAGGTGTGATCCTGGATTCAATTTTTCGGCAAGTAGATCGACTCGGCAATATCAGCGTCGCCGTGTTACAACACTATGTGACCAGCGATGGTGGCGTAAAATGGGACGACAAAGTAAATGACAAGGACAAGGCTGAAGCAGTGAGCCCTTTACTGCCGTTGAAGCGAATTATGTACAAGGATAACGACGACGGAATGAACTGGGGCAGGGACACGATCTCTGTCACTCGGATTCTCAATGACACTCATCACATCGACCAAACGATCTATAACAGATTGCAGTGGTTAGCGGGCTTGATGCAGGACAGTGAACCCGGCTCGAATGCGAAGATAAGAGATTATTTTGTGAACGTCGTCCATATCTCAGGGGATAATTATGATAGCATGAAAGCCAGCCTCATTAAGCAGGCTGCAGCGCTGAAGAGCAGAGTGGAGGCAAAGGATATTCTGGTCGACTTGGATTTCGAGGGAACGATGAAGAAACTGTACGCGAAAGAGATCGAGGCCGCTCAAGCCAGGAAGAATGCCGCTACGGCATCACCAACTGTGGCCGAGATGACGCCGACTCCTTCGCCTTGAGAGTGTTTAGACGCGACAACGAAAGATTTTTGCCAGCCCTATGATTTGGCAGAAGGGAACGCGGTGCGGCACAATTGTCGTATCCGCGATTGCAATAGTGAGTTTTGCGGGTGAACTCGCGTGCGCTGATTTTGATGTAAACACGCCACGCGGACAGGAAACAGTCAGTCACACGTCACCCAATGGTACGGTTGAACTCGCGATCCGGTCCGCCCCCTTTCCCGGACACCCTGAAATTTATTCCCAAAAGGACATCGACAAAGAAAAGGAGCTTGCCGGGATCGATTTCTATAATGGGAAAACCAAAGATGGACTGGATATCGTTCTGATTCCGAAAACATACAGCACTTCACCCGGGATCAATATCCACACGGTTAACTTGCCGGCAGGCGCAAGCCATCTCGGTTACGCGCAGTCACACACAGGAAAGTCCCATTCAGGCGACGACAAGGTGATAGCCAAGTACAAGCAAACCATTCCCACCCATTTCACCTATAGCCCTTCGATACTTGGTTATTACCATTTATCGCGGTTCCTTAATACTGGTCACGTGGAGCCTGCGATTGTGCGCACCATGGATGCGGCCGCACACAAGCCTCTGGCTGATTTGGGAAAGGCAAAGGCAATCGGATCGAACAATCGGCAACAATGGGCCGAGCTGAGGGCGCTCGATGACTCCCGTAGTAATCCGGCCTTATACACTAAAGATGGCAAGCAGCTGTACGGCGCTCTTCAGGCGAACCCGACCGGAGAGGAAAGTTATCCGCATCTGAGCGACCTGCAGGGCGCCGGTGCTTTTGCAGCGTCGGCTGGGTTTGGCAAAGTCGCGAGTTCAGCTCCACTGAGGTTAAACTGCAAAGACGACAGCGGTAGACTTATCCAGGCTGCGGTTCAGCAAATCGTTCAGACAAAGGATCTCTCCGATATGGTGCTGATGGACTTTATCATGAGCCAGGCGGATCGGTTTAGCGGAAATATGCATTCGGAGAAGATCTACGTTTGGCTCGACAACGGTGCGCTGAAGACCAAGGCCAAAAAGAGCGATCTCGCGAAGGCTGCCGAGCAGTCGCAGGAAATTCCTTCGGACGCTGTTGTGATTAATCGCATGATCATGAAGGACAACGATGCCGGCTTGGTGAGCGGCAATTCGGCCAGGAGTTACCATCTCTTGGACAGGGTGAGCCACATGGATCCTAAGACCTATAACCGGCTTCTTGACTTACAAAAGGAGCTTCAGAAACCTGAAGTTGCTCAGTGGTACCAGACGGAGCTCCTCTTCACGCCGGGGAACTTTAACACGTTAAAGAGTAACGTGGATGAAGCCGTCCGCATCTTAAGCGCTCGCAAGGATAAGAGTCTGTTTCTGGACGCCAGCCTGACTTCAGCCCTCGGAGTCGAAGAGGGGACGCAATAAGGACGCTTCACTTTCAAGACTTATGACTGTATAGTCTGAGTCGCGCCAAGCTCTGTGATGGCTGAACACCTAACGAAACGTCAAAACCAGGAGTCAATATGGCTGATATTAATGACTTGGTTAAGGTTGCGCGAGGAGAGATCGGTACACAAGAGGATGCCAAGCATCAGAACGAGGGCTCCTCGATCCTGAAATACCAACAATCCACGGGGTTGAGCGGCCAGGGCTGGCCGTGGTGTGCAGCTTTTGTGGACTGGTGCGTGCAGCAATTTGCAGACGAAGGCGCACTCGACATTACACACGTGC
This sequence comes from Verrucomicrobiota bacterium, assembly GCA_003217895.1. Classification (GTDB taxonomy): domain Bacteria; phylum Verrucomicrobiota; class Verrucomicrobiia; order Chthoniobacterales; family UBA10450; genus Udaeobacter. The sequence continues at coordinate 8,382 of QHMS01000269.1, read as the reverse complement.
CCCGGACTACGGCCGCTTTCGGCCTAATTTCATGGGGCAACGACAATCACTATCAAGTATTCAATCCCCCCGTTAAAACTACGGACATCAAGCCCAGACCTGGAGACATCGTCGTTTATGAGTTCTCCCATACCGGTATCGTTTCTCGCAACGGAGACTCTAACCACGATTTCTATGCGATCGAAGGCAACACCAATCCGGGCGGGGGACGCGACGGCTACGAAGTCGCCGAGCGTGGCCGCAACTATAGCTCCGTGAGAAAGTTTGTTCGATTGCCCGGCGAGGCAGCCTAACCAAGCGAATGTCGATCCTTTAACTGGGAGAAGGCGGAGTAGCCGGAGCTTGTGGCAACGCGGGTGCGCTGGTGGGCCGTTTTTCGATAAGAGTCGCCAAGGCGGGACGCAAACTCGTGAGGTTCTTGAGCAGATTAAACCAAAACGGCGCGCCGAGCGCGAGTAACCCAGCCGTAGCAAGAATGCCAAGCAGATGACTGAACGTATGGCCCATCTGTCGTCGGAGCCGCGGCAATCCGTGCAGTTGACTTTCTGTCGGTTGATCCCAGCGGCCTAGAAAATTCACCGGCATAATGTCGAATCCGGCTTCGCTTACGGTTTTTCCTAGGCGTTCAGCTTGTTCGCGGCTTGCCTCTTCAAACTTTGTCGCCGCGGTTTTGTAAAGGCTGTCGTACTCTTCAAGTAACGCTTTCGTTTGCTCCGATTCGACATTGTTCGCAGTCAACTGCGCGTTCAAAGCCTGCCAATACTCGTCGGGCGTGCGCGAGGTGGGAAAAGCGTTCAAAGCCTGGTCCGGGTGTTTTTCTACCCACTGAAGATAAGCTTGGTGCGCAGGGGCGTTGTTCGGGTCGAGAATTTTGCTGCCTTGTTGGATCACACTTGATGCAGCTTTCTCCAGTCCCTGGGCCAGTGCCGGACTGGCGCGGAGTTGTCGATAAATATCAGCCGTATCGAGCTGGAGAAGGAACGCTGCACAAATCGAGCAAACGACAGTTACGACGCGGGTATGAGTTTGGAACCATTGCTCGGCCCGGTCCTGGGCGCTGCCGAACCAGCGCTGAAACCGATCGTACGCTTCCGTTGTCGCGCGCTCCACCGTTGCGCCAAAGTTGGCTAACGAATCGAGCACCGCCTTTTTCTGTTGCTCTGTCGCAAAGATATCCGCCACCTGTTTGATTAGCTTAAGTTTCTCTTCCGATTCTTGCGCGGGCTGGTCGCGTTCTTGGAGACAAGCGAGCAGACTCACCGATTTTTCGATCAATTCCGGCGGTACATCGCTGAGCGCTGCTTCGGTCGGCGTCAGATCTGCGAACTCGTGAATGATACGGTAGATTTCGCCTGGACGAATTGCGCTTCCAAGAGCGGTTGCGTCCTTCAACTTAGAAAAAAATCCCCATGGCTTCATTCGGTTCGGCGTGACCTTGCGGATCTGGACGCCAACTTTTGCCGTATCCACTTTTCTCTGGGCCGCTTTCACCGCTGCCTGCTTGTGGGTATCCGTCGGATCGGCCGCGAGCTGTTCCTTGGCCTCCTTCAACCTTCTCTCGGCATCAATGAGCGCTTGCGTTCTGGCATCGGGAACGATCTGGATCCTATTCTTGGGTCGCCAGAGAGAATCACTGAAAATCGGATCCCTTAAAATTTGTGCTGCCAGAGAATGCGCATACTCGCCGATTTTTGGGTCGATCGTTTGGAACGTAAGCGCCAGTGCATTGGCGAGATTCTTACCTCGCAACGAAAACGCCGTGGAGACCATCTGCACGACAATTGTGATAAGCAGGCTGAGAACAGTCATGATCACCGCAAAGGCGATCACCGTATCGATGGTGTTTAGCATAAAAGTTCCCAGGGATTTGGCGGAGTCAGCGGACCAGCGGCAAAAGGAGACGCGATGGAGCCTCCGACGTCACGAATGGCGAATACCTGAGAGCTGGTCTGTTCACTTGGGAGCAGCGTTGGGCCAACCTTTATCGATTCGAGAAGCCCCTGACAAGACCAAAATCCAGCAGCCATTTCGACTCCGTGCCTATAAGCCGGCATCATTCATTTTGCTTCGAGCGCTGAAAAGTTGTATCAACACCAATCCGTTCCAAATAAAGCCTGCAATCAATGTCCGACCTTCCTCAATTTCACGACGCCATTGCAGCCGCGACAGAAACATTCCGCTCACTTTCGAGCCTCGAAGCCCAAATGGTTAATGCTGCCGATTTGATCGAGCAATGTTTGCGTGCCGGAAATAAATTGCTCGTGTGCGGAAACGGCGGCAGCGCAGCTGACGCGGCACATTTTGCGACTGAGCTTGTGGTACGCTTCGCCAAGGATCGTCGGGCGTATCCGGCGATTTGTCTCGCAGGCGACGGCGGACTGCTCACTGCAGCGGGCAATGATTACGGTTTCGATGAAATTTTTGCACGCCAGGTGGCGGCCGTCGGTGTGCCGGGCGACATGCTGATTTGCCTGACGACTTCCGGTAAATCGAGAAATGTCGAGCGCGCGCTGGAAGAGGCGAAAGCGCACAAGCTAAAAACGATCGCCTTCCTAGGCCGCGACGGCGGGTCGACTATCGGGATGGCCGATGTCGAGCTTTTGGTTCGCAGTAACTCAACGGCGCGGATTCAGGAATCGCACCAGCTTTTGCTCCACGTTTTGTGCGAGACGATTGAATCCCGTCTCGTCTAAAGCGAAGGGACTGTAGAGCCAGGTGTGCCGCCTGCATTTAAGAGAACATGCAGCCGACACGGCTGCCACTACAGAATCACTCGGATTGCTTTAACAGCCGTTCGCGTTCGCGGTCCAGTTGCCGCCGCTCGCTCGGCGTTAAACTCCCAATCCCGAACTTGGAGATTTTATCGAGAATCGGATCGATGGATGAATAGACATCCTCCGATTCAGTCCGGCCGCTGGCGGATCGCGGTCGCGTTTTTGGAACAACGTGATACTTCGGCTTGGGGCCAATGCGCTCTTTCAAGGCATTCCACCAGGTGAGTTCCGGACCCGCCCCGCGGAATTCAATAAAAAGGAAGGCAGCGCCGATACTCGTCCAGACCACGACCAGATCGTTCCACGCGTGATAGGCGAGAAGTTGAAACGTGTAAACGCCTGCCAGAATAAGCGCGATCCATTTTGCCATGATCCGGAGAAACAACTCGACACGGGGATAAATGGTGGCGAAAGCAACGAAGATCCCAAAGTGCAACGCTGGCGACCCGGCAAGGGCAGAACGCTGCCAAAGACCCCAGATCGTGAGCAGCGCCGCCGGCGTGATCAATAAAACAAGGTAAAGTGCAATGTAAGCGCGTCGCCCGACAAAACGCTCCACTTCCCGCCCGAACACGAAAAGCAAGTACATCTCGATGGCGAACCACAACAGCCCCGACGGCGCATGACGACGCCACTGTGGCCGACTGCAAACGCAAGCGCGGTCAGAATTGCGCAAACGATGTGGACGCCCACTAGCATCGTGGTCACATCGACGGGATAGCGACCCATCCACGCAACCGGCCGATAATCATCGGAGGTGGTGACCCCGAACATAGTTTCAATTAATGCCCCGCGTCGCGCTTACGCAAGCGTGATTCGTGATTCGTTAAATGGTAGGTACATCGCACGGCCCGATTCAACGGCTTTAACGATTTACTAATCGACGCTTTAACATGGCGAAGCCATTTCCTTGTCACGCCGTAGCCTTGGCGAAGGCGGATTCGTGGTTAAGATGAACGTCTTCGTTTCATGAAAAATCCCGCACCTGCCATATTCCCGCCGAGTGGAATCGGTGACGCAAGGCCGGCCAATCAGGCCGTGCTCGATTGGGTGCACGAGATCGCCACTCTTACGGAACCGGAGAACATTTTCTGGTGCGACGGATCGGATCGGGAAAACGAATTTCTGGTCGCCGAGTCGCTCAAGCAAAACGTCTTGATTAAGCCGAATCAAAAGAAAGTTCCGCAATCGTATTTGCATCGCTCCGATCCGAACGACGTGGCGCGGGTCGAGCAATTCACGTTTGTCTGCACACCGACGAAAGAGGAAGCCGGCCCAACCAACAATTGGTCTGATCCGGAACAAACGTACGCCAAACTTCGCGGTCTGCTGAAAGGCGCAATGCGCGAGCGTACCATGTTTGTGATTCCCTACATGATGGGGCCGGCGGATTCGTCGCTGACCAAAATCGGGTTCGAGATCACGGATTCAAAATATGTCGTGCTCAACATGCGGATCATGACGCGCATGGGCGAGATCGCCGTGAAACGCCTCGGCAACGATCCAAACGCAGAGTGGAACCGCGGCGTGCACTCATTGCTGGATGTGAACCCTGAGCGGCGCTTCATCTGCCATTTTCCACAGGACAACACGATTATTTCGGTCGGCTCTGGTTATGGCGGCAACGTTTTGCTGAGTAAAAAATGTCTCGCCTTGCGCATCGGTTCGTATCTGGCGCGCACACAAGGATGGATGGCAGAGCACATGCTGATCCTCGGTGTGGAATCTCCCGAAGGCCGAAAGCATTATGTGGCCGCTGCGTTCCCGAGCGCGTGTGGCAAAACGAATTTTGCCATGCTTATTCCCCCCGCGCATTTCAAGGGATGGAAAGTGACGACGATCGGAGACGACATCGGGTGGATGCAAATTCGGGATGGCCGGCTCTATGCGGTCAATCCGGAAAATGGCTATTTCGGCGTGTTGCCGGGCACAAGCAACAGCTCGAATCCAAACGCGATGAAATCCATCGCGCACGATACAATTTATACAAACGCGGCGCTTAGTGATGATGGCGACGTCTGGTGGGAAGGCAAAGACGGTCCAAGACCTGCGCATGCCATCGATTGGCGCGGAAAGGATTGGACATCGGCCTCAAAGGAAAGGGCGGCCCATCCGAACAGCCGATTCACCACGCCGATACGCAATAACCCGGCGCTCGATCCTGACGTCGAAAAAGGCGAAGGCGTGCCGATCAGTGCCATTATTTTTGGCGGCCGCCGCAGCGATACGGTGCCGCTGGTCTATCAGGCGTTCGATTGGGCTCATGGTGTTTATCTCGGCGCGACGATGGCTTCGGAAACAACCGCAGCGGCCGCGGGCGCGGTGGGACGAGTGCGACGCGATCCGATGGCGATGCTCCCGTTCTGCGGATACAACATCGGCGATTATTTCCAGCACTGGCTTGACATAGGAAATCGCCTCACGAATCCGCCGCTCATTTTCAACGTGAACTGGTTTCGCAAAGGGGTGAAGGGCCAATTTCTCTGGCCGGGTTTCGGCGAAAACATGCGCGTACTCAAATGGATCATCGATCGCTGCGAAGAAACCGGCGGAGCACTCAAATCGCCGATCGGTTGGTTACCCAGCCCCCACGATCTCGATCTCGCCGAGCTCGACATCGACCACAAATGCGTCGCCGAAATTCTCGGTATCGATCATGAAGAATGGGCGAAGGAGCTGGCCGAGCACAAAAAATTCTTCGATTCGCTGGGCGGCGTCGTACCTAAACAGCTTCTCGAGCAGCGTGAACAATTAGCGGCGCGATTTAAAGAATAGCGTCACTGTAGCAGTCGCCCTGTGGGCGACGGAACACACACGCGGGATTAACGGGACCATCGTGCGCTTCGCACAGCGAAGTGGCTACAGGTTGCGAATCGCCCGCAATCTGGAATTGTTTCCAGTGGGTTCGAAGGTTGCGAAGATAGCGCGTGCCAGAGTGTCGGACACGCATGATTGCATCGAAATTCGCGGGGCGCGTCAGAATAATCTCAAGGGCGTCGACGTCGATCTTCCGCTTGGAAAACTGACGGTCGTCACCGGTCCGAGCGGTAGCGGCAAGTCGAGTCTGGCCTTTGAGACAATTTACGCCGAGGGCCAGCGCCGTTACGTTGAAACCTTTTCGCCGTACATGCGGCAGTTCCTCGACCGCATGGACAAACCGCGCGTGGACGACATCCGTGGCATCCCGCCAGCCATTGCGATCGAGCAATCGAATCCCGTCAAAACATCGCGCTCAACCGTGGGCACGATGACAGAGATAAACGACTACCTGAAGTTGCTCTGGCCGCGTGTCGCTCGCGCGTTCTGCCCGAATTGCGGTCGCGAAATTCGCCCTGAAACCGCGCAGTCGATCGCGGAGCAAATTCTGCGCGATTGCGCCGGGAAAAACATCATTATCACGTTCTGGGTCGCAGTCCCCGCGAAGACCGCGCCACGGGCATTTTTCGATTTTCTACAACAGCAAGGTTACCTCCGTATTTGGATCGATAACCAGATCGTGCGTGTGGACACCGATCCAAAAATCAAACGGCTTGGGCCCCGCGTGCAGGTGATCCAGGATCGCACTGCGGTCAGCGAAGAAAATCGCGCGCGATTAGTTGAAGCAATCGAAACCGCGCTGCGTTTTGGGAAGGGCCAAGTCAACGTTATTCCGATTTCGGAAAACGCCCAACGCTCAACGTCCAACGCTAAGCGTCCAACTGATCACGGATCACCGATCACTGATCACTCAGTTCCCTTCTCCACCGGCTGGCACTGCGCGTATTGTGACCTGGATATTCGTCCGCCGACGCCGGGTCTTTTCAGTTTTAATAACCCGTTAGGAGCGTGTCCTGAGTGCCGCGGATTCGGTCGAACCATCGCCATCGACTTGAACAAGGCGATTCCGGATCGAAGTCTCAGCATCAAACAAGGTGTGGTGCGTGTTTTTCGGGGTGCCGAGTTTGGCGAATCACAAAAAGATTTACTCCGCGCCTGTGCTCGCGAAGAGATCGATATCAATGTGCCCTTCGAAGAGTTGCCGAAGGCCGATCAGGATTTCGTTGTCGAAGGCGAGAAGCGCGGCGGCGAATACACTGAAGAAGACTACGAATACGATCGGTGGTACGGCGTCCGCGGGTTCTTTCGCTGGCTGGAGAGCAAAACTTACAAGATGCATATGCGCGTCCTGCTCAGCCGCTATCGCGCTTACATCACCTGCCCCAAGTGCAAGAGCGGGCGCTATCAGCCGGAGGCTTTGAACTACAAAATTGTAGCGGGCGTCCATGATCGCCGAGACGGCGCTCGCAGAGCGCCGCTACAGCTAACGCTGCCGGAATTTCAGGCGTTGTCGATTTCCGATGCGCGCGACTTTCTTCGCAACGCCCATATCCCTGCGGTCGACAAAACCGCCCAAATGTTGCGTGACGAAATTTGCGCGCGCCTGAATTATCTCTGCGAGGTCGGCGTCGGTTATCTCAGACTCGATCGTTCGACGCGCACGTTGAGCGGCGGCGAAGTCCAGCGGGTGAATCTCACGACATGCCTTGGTGCGTCGCTGGTGAACACTCTGTTTGTCATGGACGAGCCGAGCATCGGGTTGCACCCGCGCGATGTCGGCCAGCTGGTGCGGGTAATGCACAACTTGCGCGACAAAGGAAATACGCTGCTGGTGGTCGAACATGAGGAACAAATCATTCGCGCAGCCGATAATTTGATCGATCTCGGCCCGGGCAGCGGCGAGCACGGTGGGAAATTGGTCTGGAACGGCCCGATCGAAGAGTTTCTGGGGAGCGCACGCATTTTGCGTGCTTGTGAAGGCATTCTGCCTTCACAAACTTCCGAGCAGCTATTGAGTGATATTGATGCAGCCACGAATCCAGTCGGTGCAAAAAGTTCGTCGCCGCAGAATGCAGCGACCAGCACGCTGCAAGCGTGCACTCCCCGATCCTTAACGCGCGATTATCTGACTGGTCGCCAATCAATACCGGTCCCAAAATCGCGTCGTAAACCGAAATCGTCGATCAAGATCGCAGGCGCGCGGCAGCATAATCTCAAAAACATCGACGTCGATCTGCCACTCGGAGTGTTCGCATGCGTGACCGGCGTTTCCGGTTCGGGCAAATCGACACTGATTCACGATGTCCTCTATCGGAATTTGCTTATGGCTAAGGGTCAAAGGAACGGCGAGGAAGTTGGCGCGTGCAAAACCATCGCCGGCGCGCATCGCATCGATGAAGTGGTGATGGTCGATCAATCACCGCTGGCACGCACTCCGCGTTCAACTCCGATTCTTTATCTCGGCTTGTTCGATCGTGTTCGGGAATTGTTCGCCGCGCAGCCGGAAGCGATGGCGCAGGGACTCGCTCCCAGCGCGTTCTCGTTTAATTCCGGCAACGGTCGTTGCGAACGTTGCTCAGGAACGGGCTACGAAAAAATAGAGATGCAGTTTTTGAGTGATCTTTTCGTGCGTTGCGCGGAATGCGAAGGCAAGCGCTTTCAGGCGCACGTGTTGAAAGTGCGTCTTCATGGAAAATCAATTCATGACCTACTCGAGTTGACGGTCAGCGAAGCAATTCAGTTCTTTGCGGAGCTCGGCGACAAGTGCGGCGCGGAAATTTCCGCCGGGCTG
>QHMS01000268.1 GCA_003217895.1 Verrucomicrobiota bacterium | reverse complement strand
CGCGGTAATCGTACCATCCTGACGCACCCATTGAGTCTCACCCTCATCGCATTTGTTGTGACTGCAATTCCGGCGTGGCTCCTGACGAAGCAGATCGGCAAAAACCTGGAAAATCTCTGGGTGATGGCCCTCGCGCTTCTCATCGGTGGAACCGTTATGTGGATCGTTGACGCGGTTTTCACGCGGCCACGCACGATGCAGATGGAGGAAATGACCCTGCCGCAGGCGGTCTGGATCGGTGCGGCGCAAATTCTTTCAGCTGTTTTTCCCGGCACCTCGCGCTCGATGTCCACCATTGCCGCAGGGCAGGTCGCTGGAATGTCGCGTCCGGCTGCGCTCGAATTTTCTTTTTTTCTATCGATGCCGACGATGTTCGTGGCCACGGGATATGATTTTCTGAAGACCGTCATGCCGCGTCATCACGAAACGAATATCGCGCCGTTGACGATGAATCCGCACGAATGGATCGTGCTCGCAATTGGATTTGTATTCTCATTTTTCGTGGCGCTGGCGGTGGTCGCATGGTTTATGAACTGGGTGCGCACGCGGGGATTTGTGCCGTTTGCTCTTTACCGAATTGTGCTCGGCGTTGGACTATTGATTCTACTCCTGCGCGGTGTGCTGTGATTGAAAAGATGGAAACGGATCTCATTCTCCCCGATCTGCAAAGCGCCGTCCTTTGCGAGGACGTCCGCTGCGAAATTAATGGCATGCAGACGCTCGTGGGCGTGCTCAGTGTGATCCCGGCACCCGCGCTGCCGATTAATTATATCCGCCTATGCATTTGGACGCGCTGGTGCAGCGGCGCAGGGAAATTTCGACAAAAATCCCGCATTGTCGGCGTGGATGAGCAACAGGTCATCGCACAGGCAGAGGTCGAGTTTGTGTTGAAGGAGATGGAGGGCCACGCAACGAACGTGCATTATTTCGGCGGGGTGCAGTTTCAGCAATACGGGATGCATCACGTGGAAATTTATATGGAGAACGAATTGCGTCTTCGCTTTCCGTTGCCGGTAATCCAGGTCACGCGTCCAACTGGCTAAACGCAGCGAGGTCTTGTGAGCGAGGCCTTGCCAACGGGTCGGATTTATTTATGAGGGCGCTTGATGCTTAAGGGATTTTTCCGGCCGCTACTCTGCAGCCTTGCCCTCGTCGGGCAGATGCACGCGCAGGAAGTAGTCGTTCCTCGTGAAACAAAACAGGAACCTCCCGAGCAGTCACCGTCGTCTTCTGAGTCTGAGCAAACTCCTTCGGAATCGGCGACGCCGGCACGAGTCAAACCCAAGCCCCGCGAAAAGAAATCCGTATCACCTACGCTTGAGCAAATGCGCGCGTCCGGAGCGCTCGCGGGCGAGGGACGAAGTGAGCGATCCGTTCCGCAACCAACCAGAACAGGCGGGTCTCGCCCGGAGATCGCCGCAACCGCAGGCCGAGCTGTGTCGCCCACCGCCACGCCGGTGAAAAGAGAAGCACACATTGCGCAAAAGAGCACACCCCGCCCGTCCGCGCCGCGAGGTACAAAGCTGGAACCGATCGGCCCAATTCGGCCGACCATGATTGAATCTGGAAGAGAGCAGCCAAACGCTACTCCGTTGCCAAAATGGCAACGTGGCGAGGAAACTCCCGGGCCTTAGTTGTAGGGGAAGCTGACAGCTTCCCCTACAAACTTGAACTGTAGGAGCAAGAGTAAGATCCGACGAGGCGCAAAATTTGTTGCGCGGCCGCTCGGCTAACATATTATTTGTAGGCAAGCCCAGCACCTTGCTAGCAAGTGCTGGGAAATTTTTTGCCCATTTCTGATTTCCATGGCGAACACAATTTTAATTGGCATGCAGTGGGGCGACGAGGGCAAGGGCAAGATCATCGACGTGCTCACTGCCCGGGCTGATATCGTCGTCCGCAGCCAGGGCGGCAACAATGCCGGGCACACGGTCATCCATCGCGGCGTGAAGTATATTCTCCACCTGATTCCGTCCGGAATCTTGCGGCGCAGCAAAGTTTGCGTGATTGGGAACGGTGTTGTCGTCGATCCGCTGGCGGTGGTCGCAGAGATTGAGAGTCTGCGCAAATTAGGAATCAAAGTAGATAAGAACCTGCTGATCAGCGATTGCGCTCACCTTGTCCTGCCATACCACCGGATACTCGACGAGCATCGCGAGCTGCGTCGAGGCCGGATTGGAACGACCAAGCGCGGAATCGGCCCGGCTTACGGGGACAAAGCAGCGCGTACGGGGCTGCGGATGTCCGACCTGATACAGCCGATTGTGTTCTCGAAAAAACTGCAAGCCAAGGTGATTGAGAACAATAGAATCCTTCAGGCTCTCGGCGCCAGGCCGATCAGTTTTCGGGAGGTCAACGAAACTTACTTGGCCGCTGCCAAAAAGCTGCGCCCGTTCGTGGCAAACACGGTTGTGTATCTGCACCGCGCGATGGAACGCGGCAAACAAATCCTGTTCGAAGGCGCACAAGGGACATTCCTCGATATCGACCATGGCACCTATCCGTATGTAACTTCTTCGAATACAACAGCGGGCGGCGCATGCACAGGTACGGGTGTTCCTCCTCATCGGATGGATCGCGTGGTGGGCGTGATGAAGGCGTACTCCACGCGCGTGGGCGAGGGAGCGTTACCCACCGAAGACGACCGTTTGGCACAAAGGCTTCATGACCTCGGACGCGAATTCGGCGCGACAACGGGGCGCAAACGGCGCTGCGGCTGGTTCGACGCCGTAGCTACTCGTTATGCAAGGATGATCAACGGGATCGACGAGATCGCCATTACCAATCTGGACGGACTCGATCACGTCGATCCGATTCGAGTTTGTGTTGCGTATCGGCTAAACGAGAAACATCTGGATGTTCCGCCATGCGACGCGAGCCAGTTGGCTAATTGCGAACCAGTCTATGAAGAAGTGCGCGGCTGGAATGCATCCACTCATGCAGCCCGAAAATTTTCGCAGCTTCCTTCGGCAGCGAGGAAATACATCAGATACATCTCCGAATTAACCGGAGGAAAGTTGTCGATGGTTAGCGTCGGTCCCGCACGCGGAGAGACGATCATTCTGTAGGCAACGGCCGTGCGCTAAGCAACAAGCGAACCTCGGGTCGCAAAACAACTACGAAGACTCGTAAAATGACGAATGACGAAGGAATGCCTAATGACGAAGTTCGAAGGGGTCCCTCGATCGCAGAACGCTTTTCGTCATTTGTGCTTCGTCATTAATTCGTCATTCGTCATTCGAGCTTCGTCATTTTCCAGCATTTGCCTCTCGGGACAAATTCCAGAAGATAAAGGCTGCGACGATGTCTCCGAATCTCAAGACTGTTCCCCGTCACATCGCAATCATCATGGATGGCAATGGCCGGTGGGCGAAGGCGCGCGGGCTGCCGCGCATTAAGGGTCACGAGGCTGGCGCGCAGGCGGTTCGCGAGTGCGTGGAAGGCTGTGGCGAGTTAAAGGTGGAATACCTCACACTTTACGCGTTCTCGGCGGAGAACTGGCAGCGCCCGAAAACCGAAGTCCTCGCACTCATGCGTTTGCTTGAAAAATTTCTGAGAGAGAAAACACCGGAGTTACTCGAGAAAAATGTGCGACTTCAGGCGATTGGGCGTTTGACTGATCTACCGCGAGGCGCACAGGAACAACTCCACAAAACGATCGAGCAAACCGCCGGCAACACAGGTCTCACGCTCATTTTTGCGTTGAGCTACGGCGGCCGGCTCGAAATCATTGACGGGATCAAAAGTTTGCTTCGCGCGATTGAGCTGGGTCACATCGACAAGGCAATGATCGACGTGGAGATGTTCAGCAAACATCTTTACACGCGCTACTATCCCGATCCGGACCTCCTTATTCGCACGTCCGGCGAAATGCGCCTGTCCAACTTTCTTCTTTGGCAAACTTCTTACACCGAGCTGTACATCACGCCACAGCTATGGCCCGATTTTAAAAGGAAAGACCTCTTTGCCGCCGTAGAAGAATTTGGCCGCCGCCAGCGCCGCTACGGAGCGGTGCAGTAGTTGTAGAGGCGTTCGCCGCGGCGAACGCCTGTCCCACTTAGCTTCGGTGCTTGACACAAGCACCGCTACAACGCCGTAGTCTTTTGTGCATAGTCATTAGACATTGGAAATGACATGAGATTTGAAGGTCAAGTGGCAATTGTCACCGGAGCGGGGCGGGGGATCGGGCGCGCTATTGCTTTACGGTTTGCCAGTGAAGGCGCACGGGTGGCTTGCGTGAGCCGAACGGAGCAAAACGCCAAGAATGTCGCGGATGAAATCAACGCCCTTCGCCCGGATGCCGCCAAAGCATACGCGGTCGATGTGGCAGACCACGCTGCCGTCCAAAAAGTCGGTGGCAAAATTCTCGAAGACTTTGGCAGGGTCGACATCTTGGTGAACAATGCTGGAGTAAGGCGCGACGCGCTTACCATGCGGATGTCCGTGGAGGATTGGGACACTGTTATCGGCACAAACTTGCGCGGCGCGTTTAGTTTTACCCAGGCGATTGTTCGCGCGATGACGAAGCAGCGTAGCGGCTGCATTATCAACATCAGCTCCGTAATCGGTCTGATGGGTAACGCGGGGCAAACAAATTACGCCGCCAGCAAAGCAGGCTTGATCGGGTTCACCAAGTCGCTCGCGCGCGAATTGGCCAGCCGCAACATTACTGTTAATGCAGTGGCGCCGGGATTTGTGACCACGGACATGACCGCCGAACTTTCGGAGGACATCAAGAAAACAATTCATGCCAAAATCCCGCTCGGAAGAACTGCAATCCCCGAAGAAATTGCCAACGCGGTGACATTCCTTGCGTCGGCGGATGCAGGCTACGTCACGGGGCAGGTCCTTTGTGTCGATGGCGGAATCGTGATGTGAGAGAAATGGCGAATGTCGATTGTCATCCTGAGCGGAGCGAAGCGGAGTCGAAGGACCCCGTGGAATGCCTTCCAATTTCGCGACCGGATTCCTCGATGTCGCTCGGAATGACAGACAGATGATTCGTCATTCGGATTTCGTCATTGTGCGCAGGATGATCGTGACTCGGCCTTCCGCTATCACAGTGTTCCCGGATGAGACACGGCACTCATAGACTGTGTTAGCGCCGTCGCCGAACAAGTGGCTCGCGAAAATCTCAAGCGGCCCGTCGATATCATCCAGGTGGGTCGCGTGCAAACGCGCATTTCGCAGCGCAGCCAGATAACCGGGTGGCGCGGTCGCGCCCACCGAACGGGCTCGCAATCCACCGTGCACTGCCGCCGCTTGCGCGCCGTATTCGAAGGCATGCAAGGCTGATAACCGTCCGGCGCGACGCAATGGGTTAGCTGGATCACGATGCGTATCAGTCATGCACATAATCGATCGATCATCCCATTGAGTGACGCTGTCCAAGAGGCACATCAGACCCGAGTGAGGTATGAGCGCCTGAATCTCCGCTTTGTTGATCAGCAGATTACCAGCCATCAAGCAGCACTAACTTGGGGCAAGCCTAATCCCAAAAGGGATAGAAGTTAAACCAATTGTAAGGCGCAAGACGCGCATAATGCTCCAGGCGCTGGGCGTAGCGCTGCATCCAAAGCTGAATGTCTCTGGCGCGATGATTGCGATCCAAAATGATCTCGTCAGCAAAATGTTCGAAGTGAATTTCGTAGCTGTTTCCGCCGCGGTACAGACCAAAAAACAAAATCACAGGGCACCGCATGGTGGCGGCCACCAGCACCGGACCGGCAGGGAACGTAGCGTGCGCGCTGAGGAACTCACATTGCGTTGTCTTGTCGCCGCCCGAGACGCGGTCGCCTAACATCCCGATGAAACAGCCGGCATCCAGATTCTCTTTGATCCTTATCAATGTATCCGGTCGATCGGGTGCGATTACGGTTCCAGCAACCGTAGGATTGAGCGCGTCAAAAAAACGCGTGATGTTTTGGTTATGCTCGGCGTCCATCAACACCTTCAGTGGAACACTTCGCTGCATTACTCCCAACGCGCGTAACATCTCGAAGCTGCCAAGGTGCGAGCCCAGTAGGACGCTGCCTTTGCCGCTTTCAATTTGGCGATGCAAAATTTCCTTCCCATGAACCGTTACACGAAAGCGCTCGAATTCACCGCGCAGCAGATAAACGCGATCCAGGATGGTCGCGGCGAAACAATGAAAATGGTGGAAGACGTGCCACCAATGAACTGGCTCGCCGCGCAAACGTTTCAAGTATTCGTAAGATGTCCGCCGTGCGGCATGCGCAGTGATCACAAAATAAAGTGTGATCGGGTACAGCAGCAGCCGTGCCCCCCAACGTCCTATATGTATTGCAATCCAGGCAATTGCTCTCAGTGAGAGCGGCGTGCCGCGTTCCGGCAAGCTCGCCCAACGATCTGCCTCCGAAGCTCTATTCCCGAGAACCTGAGGAATCATTTGGCGTTGCGCTATTCTGCCCACAAATGGCGCCGGTAAAAAAATGCCGATAGATCTTGCGAATACGATCGATATCCGGCGCCACTGTGACGCGATTGAAACCTGCGCGCGAAAAAGCGCGGCGCCACTGTTCTGCAGTCAAAAAGCCCGGATTTGGGCGAATTTCCGGATCTATCTGGACGTTTGTGAAACTGTCCAGAATCTGAAACATCAACTCCGGATAGATTGGCTGATTATCGTAGGGTCGCACGCATTCGCCGATCACCAGCCAGCCGTCCTCGGCCAGAGCACAGCGGGCCTCATTTAAGCTGAACAAAAGATTCTCGGAGATATGCATCACGTTGACGGCATATACGAGATCGAACTCTCCCGCGGTGATTCCTTGAGTGTTCCATGGCAAGTCAAGGTCTAGCGGGGCCCATTCGAGCGTCAGATTTGGGTATTGAGCTGCCAGTTTACGTTGACTGCAACGCCGGAAGTAGGCGTTTGGTTCTGTAATAAGGTAACGCTCTATCTGTGGCAAAAGACCACGTTCAGCAAACAACTGGAGCAAAATTTCACTGGCACTGCCGGAGCCGGCGCCGACTTCCAAAATTCGGATCCCGTGCCCGGTGGAAAGATGATCAGCAGCTGATACTGCACCCACCCAATTGTTCACCGCGTAGGTTGAATTATCGTTATGGAAATAATTTAACCATAGCGGTACGCCTTGTGGTCCGAGCAGGTTGTCATCGCCACTTTGCAGCCCATTTGCAGCAGCCGGGTAAAGGCTTGCCGCGTGATCCAACAAGTCGAGTGTCGCTGCGTTGGCAGGATCAATCCTTAGACCCAGGGAATGCAACCGCTTGAGATCCGCCTCCCACGGCAAGTACCGAAGCCGATAAAATCGGATGTTCCTATTGGTCTGCGCGTCGGCGCACCCACTTTCCACCAGACGTTCCAGTATCCAGCGCAGGGCGAATTTGAAACGCGGCTGAAACGAGAGCAGGCGACAAAGTTCATCGGTCGATCGCCATTTGCGGAGCGGTTCTACGAGGTTCAGTTGGCGCGATAGATCAACAGCCAGCTCGATGCTCTAACGTTCCATCAGCTCGATGCTTTGATACAGGCGTTCACTGAACACCGCCGGCGGGAAGTGCTGGAGCCACTGCGCCAGGCGCGGATCGCTCCGCTGGGCTTCAAACTGATGCGCGTGGGATGCTAGCGCGTTCACGACCCTCACTTTGTCTCCCAACAAACTTCAAGTCGACCTTCGACTATTATCCGGTCTTCGACGCGGCAGGAAAAGTTCACTTCGCGCCCGCCATCATCGCTCGCGGAAAGACAGATCGTGAAAGTCTGCTCAGGTTTAAGCGGCACAAGAAACTTAACCGCCCGTATGCCGGCAAGCTGACAATCTTTGCGCCACTCAACCAACGCTGTGAGCACTTCGTCGAGAATCACTACTCCGGGTACAAGCGGTCTATCTGGAAAATGCCCGGGTAAGCTTGGATGATTAGCGCTAATCGCCCGGCGCGCTTCAAAGGTCATTCGCGAAATTTCCGTTCATCCATCAGATTATTCTTTCCAGTAATCGAGACAAAGCCAGAGCGTCTTTGTGCTTCTGCGAACAAGGCCTCTCGACGCGACGTCCACAGTTTCTCACGATCCGACGGGCATAAGCCAAATTGCCGACAATAGGACGCGAACGCACTGAGCACTTCCTCCTCAGAAAAACCAAATTCCGACAGATGATATCGATGGTTCCCAGGTTGCCTCTCTGCGTGGCTTTTAACCAAGATACGCATGCGCTGCTCGGCTTCTGTAGACAGCGTCCAGTCAAAATGGTCGTAGATTCGCCTAACCGCGGCGATGGGGTCGCGCGAAATTTCCTCATATTCCACGTCGCAAATGCGGTTCTTGGCCAGTCGATCGCGTTCGTGCAAAAATTTCTCCGTGCTTTCGGACCAGTAATGAATTGCCTCGCGGCAGATCGTAAACGGATCAACGGCATCGCTAAAAGCGCTGCGAAGGATGGTTACCAGACTCGACACCGAAGCCATCGAATCGACCGGCGTCCGGTGCGTCTGCACAAACAGCGCATCCGGATAGACGGACAGCAAAGCCGGCATGGCGGACATGTGAGTAGGCGCTTTCAATATCCACCGGCGGGCGGGCCGTCGAAACTGCAGATGCTGAAGAAATCGGCGGTGGTATTCATATGCGGGCCGCAAATCCTGCCGAAAAAACCAGGCGCGATATGATGGCACATAATACATAGCGTCGAACTGATCACTCATGAAAGTGGGAGCCATTAAGCCGATGCACTCCTGCGGAAGCTCGGCCCCCACGGCATGCACGTAGCGGAAAGTGGGTGCGAGCCAGTTGAAGAAGTTACAACTCTGAGTCGCGCGCTGAATTCGGCGTTTCTCAATGGCGGGAGTCGGGGGAGATGGCGACATCACTTCCCACATAAGCGGCGAGCGATGCTCAGGGTCTGCAGCGACCAGGTGGTGTAACAGGGTAGTACCACTGCGAGGCAACCCCACGATAAAGAGCGGTTCGCTGATCTCCTGGCGTGCAATGTCAGGATAGAGCTGCCGGTCCCGTTCCATCTGCAAGCGCGAACATAACATCTGCACAATATTCGTTTTGAGAGCAATCTTTCCGAGCAGGTTGAGCCGTGCCTCGCTGTAGCAGGAATCAAGCAAACGCGAAAGCGCTTCAAAAAAATCGCCTTCGCCGAAATCATCGAGACCGCAGCGTCGCTTTGCGGTGTTGATCAAATCAACAGCATTCACCGGGGCGGATGGACTTAGCGCTTTTTCAAGCAATGCGCCGCATCCATTGAAGAGGCGAATAGGCAACGGGCAACGGATCTGCCGGAGAGTGGTGACGGAGCTATTCATTCGATTAAGCATCCAATAGTGCCAGCGGTCGTATTCGAATGCTATTGGACTTTAGAGCTATGGAAATGACCGGGCGCGGCAAGTCAAGAAGGGAATGGCAGTGTGAGAAGCGGCCTTCTCCAAACGGAGAGGTGAACGCGCCCTAAATCTTTGCCAATTTCGTTAAATCTTTTTAGCCGCAACTGAGCATCAACCCAATTCAAGCGTGTGGTTGCGCGCCGCGTGTAATCGCATCATCATCTCTGTATGCAAACGGAGAAAGCCACATTCGGCGCAGGCTGTTTCTGGGGCGTTGAAGAAACTTTTCGCAATTTGAAAGGCGTTATGTCCACAGCGGTCGGGTACGCAGGCGGCACGAAAGAGAATCCAACGTATGGAGATGTTTGTACGGACAAAACCGGGCATGCCGAGGTGGTGGAAGTGGAATTCGATCCGTCGCAGATCAGTTATGACGAACTTCTGGATGTTTTCTGGTCGAACCATAACCCGACCACGTTGAACCGGCAGGGACCGGATGTCGGAACGCAATATCGCTCGGCGATTTTTTATCATTCGCCCGAACAAGAGGTAACAGCCATAGCTTCAAAAGACAGACTGGAAAAAAGCGGACGTTTCAATCGGCCGGTGGTGACGCAAATCGAACCAGCGCCGAAGTTTTGGCGCGCCGAAGAATATCATCAGCGTTATTTGCAGAAGCGCGGCCAGTCACATTGCGCGGTCTGAACAGAAATGTGACCAGTGATCGGTGAATAGTGATCAGAGATCAGAGCTACGCGGTTTGTAAACAGATCCCCGATCACAGTTCACTGATCACATTTATAACGCTGCGGAATGAGCGCTGACCGACAAGTCATCCGTACCGCGAAGCTCGCTGCCGACGCCGCCGACTTCATTCTTGAACACGCGCACAAGGCTATTGACAAACGTAACGAATTCCGGATTGCGCTCTCGGGCGGGAACACGCCACGGCCGGTTTACGCGCGGCTTGCTGTGATCGCGAATGGTCTGCCGTGGGAGTCGCTTCACATCGCCTTCGGAGACGAGCGTTGCGTCCCACCAGACAACCAAGCGAGCAACTTTAGAATGGTCCGCGAAACTCTCCTGGCTCCAGCCGCGGTTCCTGAAAAATCTGTTATGCGCATGCGCGGCGAAATTGATCCGCAAATCGCGGCGCAGGAGTACCAAGATGATCTCGATCTGATGGCCGCCCAGCGCGGTGAACCGATTTATCGGCACGACCTGATTTTGCTCGGACTCGGAGACGATGGGCACACCGCCTCGTTGTTTCCTGAAACAGCAGCGCTGGACGAACGACTCCGGCGCGTCGTCGCGAACTTTGTCCCGAAACTCAACGCTTGGCGGCTGACGTTTACTTTTCCGCTCATCAATCACGCGCGGCACATATTGTTCCTGGTGGGCGCAGCGAAAAATCCCGCGCTGATCGAGCGCGTGTGGAAAGGCGACCCGCAGTTGCCGGCCGCGCGAGTCGATCCTTTGGCAGGAAACGTGACATGGATGATTGCGGAGTAAACCCATGAGTACGCCACGCACAATTATCGTTACAGGCTCGGCGGGATTAATCGGGTCCGAAACCGTCCGGCGTTTCGCGAGCAATGGGGTGCGCGTGATCGGGATCGACAACGACATGCGCGCAGAATTTTTCGGTGCCGAAGCTTCCACTAAAAAAACGCGCGAAAATTTAATTGCGAATGTTCGCGGCTACGAACATCACGATCTGGACATTCGCGATGCTTCCACGGTGACGGCGCTTTTCAAACAGCATCGTGGCGACATCCACGCGATTGTGCATACCGCGTCGCAACCGTCGCACGATTGGGCAGCGCGCGATCCGCAGACCGATTTTACTGTCAACGCGAATGGCACGCTAAACCTGCTGGAGGCCGCACGAAATTTTTCTCCGGAGGCGCCATTCATTTTTACATCCACGAACAAAGTTTATGGCGACACGCCGAATCGCCTTCCGCTGCGCGAACTGGAAAAGCGCTGGGAAATCGAGCCGGGCCACGAATATGAGCCGGGCATTTCCGAGACCATGAGCATCGATTACACGAAGCATTCCCTCTTTGGCGCGTCGAAGGTCGCCGCGGACATTCTCGTCCAGGAATACGGGCGCTACTTTGGAATGCCGACGGTATCTTTTCGTGGCGGATGTCTTACCGGACCTGCGCATGCTGGGACCGAGCTGCACGGTTTTCTCTCGTATCTAATGATTTGTACTGTGAGCGGCAGGCCGTATCGTGTCTTTGGGTACAAGGGCAAACAGGTGCGCGACAACATCCATAGCTTCGATCTTGTCGAAGCATTCGTGGAATTTGTTCGCGCGCCGCGCGCCGGCGAAGTCTATAACATCGGTGGGAGCCGGCACAGCAACTGTTCCATGCTCGAGGCCATCGAGATGTGCGAACAAGTCAGCGGCAAAAAATTAACCTGGACCTATGAGGAAACGAACCGCATCGGCGATCACATCTGGTGGATCAGCGATGTGCGAAAGTTTCAGTCCCATTATCCAAACTGGAAATTTCGCTACGGCATGCCCGAGATCATCGGAGAAATTCATCACATGGTGCGCAATTCGTAATTAACGGTTCAACCATGTGACCGGGTTAATACTCCTCGCCTTCATCTTCTCTCGGCGGCGCGACGCGATCGTGCACGCCGTAGGCATGCAGCATTACCGCGCCGAGGTAAAAGAAAAACAGACCAAGCCCCCAACCCGCGGACGCGAATGCCGCCAGCAACACGAAGATCCCCACCGGCACCGCGCCAGCCATCCAGAGAAAACCCGCCAAAATGTGTCCCTTGTAGATATGTCCCAATCCCGGGATGATACTGAACAGAACCGCCACTGCGTCGCTCGCTTTGCCCTCGGCGGTTTGAGTCGTCGCCGCCCGCGTCCAATCGCAACGGTCGCAGTTTTGCGCGTCCTTTGGCAGGAGATGTCCGCAATATGGACACGGCATTTTATCTCCCGCGCTCGGTTCAGGCCGAGAAGGCGGTGCGTCCGTGTACTCCACTTTCATTTGGGCCGTTGAAGGTTCACAAGGCGCGCCGAATTCGTCAAGCAAAACCAAGACAACCGCGGATTGCGCGGCGCGCACGCATTTTCATTACAAGGGGCAAACTGATCTCGGCCCCACACGCGATACATTTATTGCTATGACAAAATTACAATTCAAAGGCAGCTGGAACGAAGCAAAGGGCAAACTGAAACAGAAATACGGGCAGCTGAGCGATAATGACCTCGCGTTCGCTGAAGGCAAAGACGATGAACTGCTGGGACGGCTCCAACAAAAACTAGGCAAATCGAAGGAAGACTTGCGAAAGGAAATCGAGGACCTCTAGATCGAAGAGGCCGATCACTGATTTTGCGTTAACACCCTGCTTTAGCTGGGTGGTAGCCGATGAAGCACTCGTAACCGCTCCAGCGGTTTTATCCATGATTGGTGCTGGATGCGCCTCGCTAAAACGAGGTCACTTGTTGGGATTACAACTTCCGAAGTTGTGATATATTCCGCTGATGCAAACGCCAGAAATTACAGCATATCTGAAAACCTATTGTGGCTGGAGCGCCGGTGTGCGCGCCGTGCTGGTCAAATACAATCTTCCATACACAGAAAAGGACATTATCCAGAATCCCGCGTTCCGCTGGGAAATGGAGACCAAGAGTGGACAACCGCTCTCGCCCTGTGTCGAAATCAACAGGCACATGCTTGCCGACATCAGCGGCGAGGAAGTCGAACAGTATTTGATAGATAATAAGCTCGTCGAGCCGAGCGACGCTGCAACCGATGTTCCGACCAACGCAGCTTGCGCAAACGAACAACACGAGGGCGTAGTGAAGCTAAATCTGTAGGGCGTTTGACTCACTCACTCCCGCTCGCTCGGTCTCGCGACCTGCCCGTCTATGTCGCTCGGCTCCCGCCGGCTCCGTTCTGTGAACTCCGAACGCTTTCGGAGCTGAGACAGTCGCCATACACCTTCTGTCGTCTCAAACCAGCGTTCACTTTCGCACAACGCAATGCGCGGCTAGGTTGTCTCCTTCTCTAGCCGATGAAATTCTTCGCTCGTCTTCGCTCCAGGAAGAGAAGCGGTAGCCGCCTTTTTCGTTACGGCTGGAAAATTACTTTGCTTGGCTTGCTGGCGGCGGCGGGCTTTGCCGTCTTCCTTTTTTATGGGACATGGGCGCAGACATTCGACATGAAAAAGGTCGGCGAAATGCCAGAGCGAAACACAGTTTACGATGTCGATGGGAAAATCTATAGTCGTCTCGCTGGCGCGAACCGTCTCAAGGTTTCGCTGAGCGAAGTCTCGCCGTTTTTCGTCGATGCGGTGCTGGCGCGTGAGGACACGCGTTTCTACGAACACAAGGGCGTCGATTGGAAGGGAATTTTGCGCGCTCTCGTTCGCGATATTCTGAGCAGATCGGCCAAGGAAGGCGCCAGCAGCATCACCCAGCAGCTGGCGCGCAACAGTCTTCCGCTCGGATATTTGGGTACGGGCTGTTACGGAGTTGAAACAGCATCGCAAGCGTACTTTAGCAAGAACGCGTCCAAGTTGAATCTTTCCGAAGCCGCGATCCTCGCGGGATTGATCCGGAGCCCGAATCGGTTTTCCCCGTTGAAAAACCCAGAAGGCGCGGCGGCGCAGGGCAACGCCGTGCTGGACCGCATGTTGGAATTGAAAAAAATTACGCCGGCGCAAGCAGGGGAGGCGAGGATCGCGAAAATTACTCCGCATCCCAAGCGTCTGCCATTCATCCAGGAGAATTACGCGATGGACGCTGTGCAACGCGATCTGAACCAGTTACTGACGCAGGACCAGGTCGATAATGGCGGTCTGTCGATCTACACGACACTCGATCCGGCCGTGCAAAACGGCGCACAGGACGGACTGGAGAAGCAACTCACCAAAATCGAACATCAATCCAATTTTCATCATCCGCTCAAAGCCAATTACCAACCGCCCGAGAACGGAGAAGGGGATTCGTCCATGCCTTACCTCGAGGGCGCGGTGGTGGTGATCGACAATGCCAGCGGCGGCATTCGCGCACTGGTTGGCGGCCGCGATTACGCGCAAAGCAAGTTTAATCGGGCAATGGCTCCGACAAACCGGCAGGTAGGTTCAGCGTTTAAACCGTTTGTTTACACTGTCGCTTTCAGCCACGGCTTGTTGCCGGGCGCTGCGATCAGCGATGGCCCGATTCAACCTGGCGAAATTGATGGCGCAGGAAATTGGTCGCCCGGGAATTCCGACGGCACTTACGGCGGCACCATGCCCTGCTCCTACGGCCTGATTCACTCGCGCAACACTATGAGTGTGCGTGTTGGCCAATTCGCCGGGCTCGATGCAGTGCAAAAGGTCGCTAACGATCTCGGCGTTTCTCAAAATGTTCCGCATGGACCTGCGATCTACATCGGCTCATTTGAGACGAACCTGAAAGATCTCACCGCCGCGTACTCTATTTTTCCCAATGCCGGGGTGCGCAAACAGGCTTACATCATCGAGCGCATTGATGATCAGCAGCACAAACCGATTTATCTCGCCGCGCACATCTCTAAGCCGGCGCTGGATCCGAGCGCGGCATGGATGACTTCCCAGGTAATGGAAGAAGTTTTGACTAAGGGCACTGCGGCAAGTGCACGGTCG
>QHMS01000251.1 GCA_003217895.1 Verrucomicrobiota bacterium | reverse complement strand
CGTTAACGCTTCTGCGGTTCCGCCCGTGGAAATGATTTCAAAGCCGAGCTTCACAAATTCGCGCGCGACCGGAATCACCGCTTCCTTGTCAGTGTCCTTGACGCTGATAAAGACTTTTCCTTTTTTCGGCAGTGGCGGCGGTGCAGCCATTTGCGATTTTGCATAGGCGAGACCGAGATCCACATCCATGCCCATCACTTCGCCGGTCGATTTCATCTCCGGCCCGAGCGAGATATCCAGGCCTTCGTAGCGCAGAAAAGGGAACACCGCTTCTTTCACCGAGAAATGTTTCGGCACGATTTCCTCTGTGAAACCGAGCTCGCGCAATGATTTTCCGGTCATCACTTTGGCAGCGAGTTTTGCAAGCGGGACACCAATTGCCTTGCTGACGAAAGGAACCGTGCGCGACGCCCGCGGATTCACTTCCAGCACGTAAACGTTGTCGCCCTTCACGGCGAATTGCACATTCATCAGGCCTCGCACGTTCAACTCGCGCGCCATCGCCTTTGTGGCGGCGGAAATCTCATCCAGAACTTTTTGCGACAATGAGAATGTTGGAATGACGCATGCGCTGTCACCGCTGTGAATGCCTGCCTCCTCGATATGCTCCATGATTGCACCGATCACAGTCGTTTTGTCGTCCGAAATGCAATCGACATCGACTTCAATCGCATCTTCCAGAAAACGATCGATCAGCACCGGGCGATCAGGTGTTACCTCAATTGCGCTCGCCATGTAACGCCGGAGGTCCTCCTCATTATAGACAAGCTCCATGGCGCGCCCGCCGAGAACGAAGCTCGGCCTAACAAGTGCTGGATAGCCGATTTTTCTGGCTATCGCGACGGCGTCTTCGGTGCTCGTCGCCGATCCATTCGGGGTTTGGCGCAGACCAAGTTTGTCAAGCATCGCCGCAAACAAGCCCCGATCTTCTGCGGTCTCGATGCTTTCGGGCTGCGTGCCAAGAATGAGTACGCCTGCCGCCTTCAATCCGCCCGCCAGATTCAACGGTGTTTGGCCGCCAAACTGGACGAACACGCCCTCGGGTTTCTCCTGATCATAAATGTTGAGCACGTCTTCGAGCGTGAGCGGCTCAAAGTAAAGTTTGTCGCTCGTGTCGTAATCCGTGGAGACCGTCTCCGGATTCGAGTTGACCATGATTGTTTCGAATCCGAGCTCACGCAGAGCGAAGGCTGCGTGCACGCAACAATAGTCGAATTCGATTCCCTGGCCGATCCGGTTCGGTCCGCCACCCAGGATGATGACTTTGCGCTGGGCGCTATCGCGCCGCTCGTTCTCGTCGCCATACGTTGAGTAGTAATACGGAGTGTAAGCTTCAAACTCGGCCGCGCATGTGTCGACGAGGCGGTACGTCGGTGCGACATTTTGAGTTTTTCTCTCCGATCGAATTGTTTCTTCCGAGGCGCCTCGCGCGACTGCCAATTGTCGGTCCGAGAAACCGAGCTTCTTCGCCCGCGAGAATGTTTTCGTCTTCAAACATCCCGTCTCGGCAACAAGGTCAGCGATATTCCGCAAAAACCACTTGTCGATCTTCGTTAGGTCAAAGACCTCATCGACTGATGCGCCTTTGTGGAAGGCCTGCCCGATGTAAAAGATTCGCTCGGCATTTGGGATTGCCAGCTTCAGTCGCAGCGTTTCGAGATCGACGTCTTTGTCTGCGCCGTCGCCTAACAAACCGAAGCGCTTGATCTCCAGGCTGCGCAACGCTTTTTGCAATGCTTCCTTGAACGTCCGCCCGATGGCCATCGCTTCCCCGACGCTTTTCATCCGGGTCGTGAGCGTCGCGTCCGCCTGCGGAAATTTTTCAAACGTAAAGCGGGGCACTTTCACCACGCAGTAATCGATGGTCGGCTCGAAACACGCCGGCGTTTCGCGGGTGATATCGTTTTTGATTTCGTCGAGCGCGTAACCAACCGCGAGTTTTGCAGCGATTTTTGCAATTGGAAACCCCGTCGCCTTCGATGCGAGCGCGCTGGAACGCGAGACGCGCGGATTCATCTCGATCACGACCATGCGGCCGGTGTCCGGATGCACAGCAAACTGAATATTCGATCCGCCTGTCTCAACACCAATCTCACGAATGACCGCGAACGCGGCGTCGCGCATCATCTGGTATTCCTTATCGGTGAGCGTTTGCACAGGCGCGACCGTGATAGAGTCGCCGGTGTGTACGCCCATTGGATCGAAATTTTCGATGGAACAAACGACCACGCAGTTGTCCATCCGGTCGCGCATCACTTCCATCTCGAATTCTTTCCATCCGACCAGCGATTCTTCGATTAGCACCTCGTGAACCGGCGAAAGATCCAGACCGCGCGCAGCAATCACGTCGAGCTCTTCACGATTGTAGGCAATGCCACCGCCGGTCCCACCCAGAGTGAACGCAGGGCGAATGATGAGCGGAAATGTCCCGACTTCAGCGACAATCCGATCGAGATCAGCCAGGGAACGCGCCACGCCGGAGCGCGGCACCTCCAGCCCGATACGCAACATCGCTTCCTTGAACAATTGGCGATCTTCGCCTTTAGCGATGGCCTGCGCGTTCGCGCCGATCAATTTCACGCCGTGCCGCGCCAGCGCGCCGTTGCGATTCAACTCCATGGCCGCATTCAGCGCCGTCTGTCCACCCAGGGTTGGTAAAATCGCATCCGGTTTTTCGCGTTCCATGATGGCTTCGATCACTTCGGGAGTGATCGGTTCGACATAGGTCCGATCGGCAAACTCCGGATCGGTCATGATGGTGGCCGGGTTGGAATTCACCAGCACAACTTCATAACCTTCTTCCCGCAGCGCCTTGCAGGCTTGCACTCCGGAATAATCAAATTCGCAGCCTTGCCCGATCACGATTGGACCGGAGCCGATGAGAAGGATTTTGTTGAGCTCGTTATTTCGCGGCATCTGCGCCAGCGGGGACGGTAAACGAAATCACGTGAACGTCACGCGCGAATCGCTACGCCACCTGCGCCATGCGTTGCCGATCCAGCCAAACTTTGCAAATGCTTTTGATGCGCGTCAGGACGTAGTACACGGTCTGGCTGCGGAGACGCACCAGCTCCGTACCGACGATGCGGGTCACGAAATCGCTCGGAAGATCGAGAATCTCCTGTGGAGTTGAGCCTTCGAGCCCTTTACAAAGAATCGCGCTCATTGAGCGGGTAAGCGTTTGCACCTCGGGGCCAAGCGTCATGCGAATGTGCGCCATTCCATTTTCATCCACCTGCAGATAAACGCCGACGGTGTCTGTGCATTCCTCGTCTTTTCGGACGTCGACAAGATCGAACTTCTCGCTTTCGCGCGGCTCCTGCTTCTTTGCATTGTCCGCGTAGGAAACAAGCGTCTCGCGCCGCTCATCTTCCGGCAGCGATTCGAAGAGATTGATGATCTTGTTTAGCCTGGTCGGGTACATCGACAATCAGAATTTACGGCGGATTCCGCTCCTGTCATTCCGAGCGGAGTCGAGGAATCCCGTGGCGTAACCGACAACTAACTTCACGGGATGTCTCGACTTTGCTCGACATGACGGGTGCGTGCTTCGGCTTTGCTCGCGAGGGCGTTTGTGTCTAATTGCATCATGAAAACTCCGATTAAAGTCGCTGTGACCGGTGCCGCCGGCCAGATTGGTTACGCGCTTCTGTTCCGCATCGCTTCCGGACAAATGTTCGGACCTGATCAACCGCTTCGACTGCAGTTGATTGAAATTCCAGCTATCCTGGGTGCGCTCGAGGGAGTGGTCATGGAATTGGACGATTGCGCCTTCCCGTTGCTCGAATCCGTCATACCGACTGCCGATCTGGATGAAGGCTTTCGCGACATCAACTGGGCTTTGTTGGTCGGTAGTGTGCCGCGCAAGGCCGGTATGGAGCGGAAGGAATTACTCGGAGTCAACGGCAAAATTTTCGTTGGGCAAGGTCAGGCGATTCAAAAAAACGCCGCGGCCGACGTGCGGGTGCTCGTGGTCGGAAATCCATGCAACACCAATTGTCTAATCGCGATGAACAACGCTAAAGACATTCCGCGTGACCGCTGGTTCGCCATGACGCGGCTCGATGAAAATCGCGCGCGCGCGCAACTGGCGCATAAGGCCGGAGTGGGAATCGGTTCGGTCACAAACATGACCATCTGGGGAAATCATTCCTCGACTCAATATCCGGATTTCTACAACGCGAGGATCGACGGGCGTCCTGCGAACGAAGTGATCGGAGACGAGAAATGGCTGAAGGAAAAATTCATTCAGACAGTGCAACAGCGCGGCGCCGCTGTGATCAAGGCGCGGGGACTTTCTTCGGCCGGATCGGCCTCCAATGCGATCATCGATACGGTCAATTCGCTCACTAACGACACGCCGGGCGAAGATTGGCACAGCGTGGCTGTTTGTTCCGACGGAAGTTATGGCGTGGAGAAAGGATTGATCTCATCGTTCCCAATCCGTATGCACGGCGGAAAATGGGAAATTGTGCAGGGACTTCCGATAAACGATTTCAGCCGTGCGAAAATCAATGCGTCAGTTGCAGAATTGAAGGAGGAAAAATCGCTGGTTGCAGAGTTAGTCGGTAATTAATCAGCACACCCCGTCATCCCGAACAAAGTGAAGGACCTCACCTACCGAGGCTATATCGCACTATCATTAGAAGCATGCTCAATGAGATTGTGGGAGGTTCCTCGCTACGCTCGGAATGACACCAGATGCTGCAAAGTATATCGCGAGCCGAAGCCGTCGCTTCATCAACATTTGCCGACGATCGTGAAAAGCGGGTACGCCCTGCCGCGGTGATATTGCTGGTGCATCAATGGTTCTGAAGTGGTGAATCCCATGACCGCTAAAAATTGGGTAAAAAACTGTGTGCTGAAAT
>QHMS01000250.1 GCA_003217895.1 Verrucomicrobiota bacterium | reverse complement strand
AATGACCAAATAACAAATGCCGAACTCGGCGTTTGAATCTTCAATCGTCATCCCGGCTTCGTCATTAATTCGTCATTCGACATTCGTCATTCGGCATTTCACAATTCGTGTCCATTAGCGGTTAATGAAAAGTAGATCGGCACTTCAGTTCGTTGTCATCATCGGCATCGCGAATTTCTTCGCCGATTTCACTTACGAAGGTGCGCGGGCGATCGTTGGGCCATTTCTCGGCTCGTTAGGCGCGAGCGCGGCGATCGTGGGGTTTGTGGCGGGTTTCGGCGAACTCATGGGTTACGGGTTGCGCTCAGTCTCGGGATATTTTGCGGATAAATCGCATCGGCATTGGACGTTCGCGTTTGTGGGATATGCAATCAACATGCTCGCTGTTCCCGCCCTCGCATTGACAACGCGATGGCCGCTCGCCTCCGGCCTCGTAGTCTCGGAGCGCATCGGTCGAGGCATTCGCAAACCGACGGTGGAAGCAATGCTTTCATGCGCTGGGAGATCGATCGGCGCCGGATGGGTCTTCGGTTTAAACGAAGCTCTCGATCAAGCGGGCGCGACGGTTGGTCCGTTGCTGATGGCGTTGATTCTCTATCTGAACGGAGGATTCCGGACTGGGTTTGCTGTGTTACTCATTCCCGCTTTGATTTGTCTTGCGATTTTGGTCGCAGCGCGACTGCTGCATCCACGTCCCCACGAATTAGAGGAAGGCGCCGGTCACGCGTTTGAAACGACAAACCTGACGCGCGCTTACTGGATTTACCTCGCAGCCGGCTCGTTGATTGCAGCTGGTTTCGCTGACTTCGCGCTAATTGGTTTTCATTTTCACAAAGCAAACACTGTGCCCGCAAATTTGATTCCTGTGTTTTATGCAGTCGCGATGGCGAGCAGTGCCCTCGCTTCGATCCCGCTGGGCAGGTTGTTTGACAGATTCGGCCCAACTATTTCCCTGTTCGCTTTTCTTATTTCGGCCGCAGCTGCGCCTTTTGTTTTTCTCGGCTCATTCGTGCCAGCATTGATTGGAATGATCTTTTGGGGAATCGGGATGAGCGCGCAGGGGTCTCTGCTTCAAGCGATGCTCACGCGCGTCATTCCACCGCAGAAACGCAGCACCGCATTTGGGCTCTTTGATACCGGATACGGGATCGCGTGGTTCCTTGGAAGTGCGTTCATGGGATTGCTTTACGACAAATCAATCCTCGCGGTCGCGCTATTTTCAGTAGTCCTTCAACTTGCCGCGCTTCCGGTTCTTTTCATCGCGAACAAGAAGCATTAGATCGGATTGAGAAATGTTGTAGCCACCGGTTCGCCGCAGGACGAATCCGTCCGGTGTGCGGACAGCGGCTATACTTAAAAGACGCGCTAAACTTTTTCAATGGATCCCTACGCAAAACCAAAAGAACGCAAAGTCGGCGCGCAGCGGCCAAAGATCAGGCACTTGTCGCAATCCAGCGAACCTCGATCACGGCGAGAACGCCAGGCGGAGAAGGAAGCCGTAGCGGCAGAGCGACGCGCTATTAAGAAAGCAGCGCGCCGGTGTCTGAAACAACAACTACTCGAAGAACTGGAAGAGGATGATTGAAGAGCACGACAACGGATTGTAGTTGTAGCCGCTTCGCTGTGCGAAGCGCACGCGTCGCCTGCAGGGCGCGGTTAGAGCTACGATATGACTAATTATCCAAAGCTTCCGCCTCGGCTCGCTCGCATTTATGGCAACAATCCATTGTTTTTCGTCACATTTTGTTCGCACCAGCGCCGGAAATTCTTGGCAAGCAATTCCGCGAATACCGCGTTCCTTGAATTTGCAGCAAGCGCGTATGCGGTACACAACATCGCAGTAGGTCGCTATGTTATCATGCCAGATCGCCTGCATCTATTCGTGTCTGGCCCGGACGACTTCGAATTAGGACGTTGGATTGGAATGCTGAAGCAGCGTCTTGGCAAAGCAGTAACGCCGACAAAATCATCCCGCCCAATTTGGCAACGGGGTTTCTTCGATCACGTCTTACGGAGCAACGAAAGTTATGGGCAGAAATGGAATTACGTTCGTGAGAATCCGGTCCGCGCAGGATTAGTGGAGAAAGCTGAAGATTGGCCCTACCAAGGAGAGATCGTGTACATCGATCGCGCATAAGCTGTAGCGGCGTCGCTGTGCGAAGCGAGCGTCGCCCACAGGGCGACGGCTACAAGGGGAGAGCAGCAATTATCGTAGCGACGCGCGGCATGCTTTGCCTCTTTCCATTTTGCATAGTCACATTACGGTTGCGCAGGTGAAGCCAGCCGACTTCTTCGTCATCGCAGTGTTGTTAACCGCGCCGACTATTGCCGTGGCGCAATCGCCTCCCCAGCGGAATCCGGATATTTCCAACAAGGCGTTGATCACGAAATCAACGCCCACCATAAACGAGGATGCATTTAAAAATCAGAGTGCAGACGCGGCGCTACACAAATTGACAGACGATTATTACGCGTGGAGAAACGAAAACTGTCCCGTCCTCAGCAGCGACGCCGGTCTGCACACCTGGGACGATCGGCTGACTGATTATTCGCCAGCAAAAATCACAGAGCGCGCACAGCGTGTGCGTTCGCTATTAGACAGGGTGCGCACGATGAAGACCGACACCTGGCCAAAAGATGCGCGCATCGACTGGATTCTCTTCCGCGCACAATTGGAGAATGTCGATTTCGGCAATCGCGTTCTGAAATTCGAGCAGACAAATCCACTCGTTTACGTCCGCGAATGCACCGATGCGATCTTCTCCCTGCTGAAAAAGGAATACGATACACCGCGAAAACGCGCGCTTGCCGCTACCGCGCGTCTCAAGCAGATGCCGGCGCTGTTAAAACAGGGGCTGAGTAATTTGCAAAAGCCGGTAAAGCTTTACGCGCAGCTTGCGGTCCAATCGGCGCGGTCGATCGACCCGCTATTGAACAAAAGCTTGATGGCGCTCGATGTCGATCTTGCGCCTAACGAGCACGAAGAACTGGTGCAGGCGCGTGATGCAGCGCTCGCCGCTTTGCATGGCTACGCCGATGAGGTGGAGAAATGGCTGCCGAAAATGGTCGATTTCGCGCCGATGGGCGAAGCGAACTACAATTACTATCTTAAACACGTTTTGCTCCTGCCACTCAGCGGCGCGGAAGTAGAGATGATCGGGCGCGCTGAGCTCGCGCGTTACCGCGCGCTGGAGGCGCTTCTGCCCGATCCAAAACTGGCTGATCCCGATCCGAAACGTGCCGCGCAAATCCCGCCTGATCAGGAATCGTTCCTAAAAGCATACGAAAGCCGCGAGGCAGAAATGATCAGCTTCCTGAAAGAGCACAATCTTGTGACGTTGCCGGATTACCTTGGTCCATTTCAAATTCGGCAGTTGCCCGAGGCGTTTAAGCCGACCAGCCCGGGCGGTTTCATGAATCCTCCCGGCGTTTACGACAAAGATCCAACCGGCTTCTTTTTCATCCCGACTTACAATCCGGAGTCGAAGAACTTTTACATTCGCGCAGCGATTGAAGACCCGCGGCCAATCCTCGGACACGAGGGCATTCCCGGGCATTTTCTTCAACTCTCAATCGCCAATCACTTGAGCGACGAGATCCGGCGCCAGCATGAAGACACTGTGTTTATCGAAGGCTGGGCCTTGTACGGCGAAGAGATGCTGATGCGCACCGGCCTTTATCCAAACAACTCACCAGCGCAGGGGCAAATCTTGCGCTTGTCGCGCTATCGCGCCGCGCGGATCGGCGTGGACGTAAACCTGCACACTGGCCGGTGGAATTTCGAACAAGCGGTCAAATACTTCATGGACGCCGGCGGGCTGGATCGCGAAGCAGCCGAAGGCGAAGCAGCGGGTGCAGCTTCAGAACCGACTCAAAAAATCAGCTATATCATCGGCAAATGGCAGATCATGAATCTGCTCGGCCGTTACAAGGACCGACAAGGCGAAAATTTCCGGCTAGGTCAATTCCACGATGACCTGATCAAGAACGGCAGTCTGCCGGTGTCAGTGATCGAATGGATTTTGCTCGACGATCCGGCATCATTGCAGCAGGCAATGAAATAACGGCTGGTCTCATTCCGAAAAACCAGCGAGGTATATGTGGTGACAAACAGCGTGACTGTGTAGGAGACTGTTAAAAGCGGAAGAGTATTGCCGCACTCCAAAACGTGGCCTTGATCTTCTGGTCAAAAAGCGGCGGCCCGCTGTCGCACTCCGATCTCAAAGCCTGTTCTGCGCCATGGGCGCATTCTGACGTGGCGTTTCGGGCTTCAGCTTCTCTCCAGCCGCATCCTTCGTGCAGTACTCGGCGATGAGCTCCGCAGCATTGGCCGCGCCCCGGGCCGAGGCCATCCGCCAGTCCTCGCAGGCGCCGCTTTTGTCGCCCAGATAGAATCTTGAAATGCCGAAGACCACACTGTCATAAATCTTCTGACAAATTTGAGGTTGAAGAAAGGGCCGGCTTGCGCCGGCCCTTCGTTGTTGAAGCGTGCGATGCTCTTTACGGGAACGTCATAACGGCCCCGAACGGGTTGAACGTGGCCGAACCAGTGTAGTTGCTGGCGTTCGTGTTGACGTTGTTCTGGAAGCTAAACGTCA
This sequence comes from Verrucomicrobiota bacterium, assembly GCA_003217895.1. Classification (GTDB taxonomy): domain Bacteria; phylum Verrucomicrobiota; class Verrucomicrobiia; order Chthoniobacterales; family UBA10450; genus Udaeobacter. The sequence continues at coordinate 38 of QHMS01000250.1, read as the reverse complement.
AGGTTCCGCTTGCCCCATTCGCGGCGATCGTCCGCTGG
>QHMS01000267.1 GCA_003217895.1 Verrucomicrobiota bacterium | reverse complement strand
AGAACCGACGATACGCGTGCCCCGTGCATAGCGAAATCCGCCAACAACGCAATCAGCTGTGCGGATTTGCTTGATCTTGACGACTGCGCTGCGTTCGCCGGAAGCGTACGGCGCGTCAAGACGTTTCGCGACGACGCCATCGAGATCGCCACCGGTTTTCTTAAGCCATTTGCCGGCAGTTCCGTAATCCGTCGTTGTTGGAGACAGGCGCACATGTTTGGCCGATCTAAAATTCAAACGCGCGAATCTTTCGAGAAGTCGGCGGCGATCGCGCAGACTGTGTTTCAGCAATACTTGGCCGTTCTCGGCGAGCAGATCGAAGACGATGTACGTTGCTGGATGAGCTTTGGCCAGTTTCGCAACGCGACTAGCAGCGGGATGGAGGCGCAATTGCAATTCGTCGAATGAAAGCGCGCCACTAACGGGGATGACAAGTTCCCCATCGAGAACAAAACATGTCGCCGGCAGCCGGGACAGAGCACCAGCGATATCGGGAAAATAACGCGCCAGCGGCTGACCGGCTTTTGATTGCAGGTAAATCTGCTCGCCTTCACGAAAAGCAATACAGCGAAAACCATCCCACTTCGGCTCGTACTGCCAGCCCTTTCCGGCCGGAATTTCGTCAACTGAACGCGCTTCCATCGGCGGTAACGGCGGTTGCAATGGCCTTTTCTCGCGCGTCTTCATGGCGGAAGTTTCGCAAATTGCAATCCTACACTCTATCTCGCGCGAAAAGCACACAAGTGGTCTAGCAACGCCCGAGCGAATTCAAAGACACGCGCGATTCGTCAATCAACCGATTCAATGAAAAGGAGGCTATATGAAAATTAAGGATTCCGTTTATCAATTAGGAGCGACCGGCTATATTCTTCTCTGGCTACTGGGAATACCAATTCCGGTTTTGTTGCTCATCTTTTTGTTGCGCGGCTGTACTTAAGCTGTCCCAGTAACGTTTCTCGATTTCTTTGGTCTCGAGAAGAACCGCGTAATAGTCGGTTCTCACGTGGCCCAGCCTCGTTCGACTTTCAACATGGCACTTTGATAGCTCAGTCCCGCTTTTGTGCAGCCGCGGAGACTGCTGTCCGCGATTTTTTTGCTAATAGAGGAAAGCCATATGGATCGGCAGGCTTTCAACAGGCCCTGCGCCATTGGGCCGTTTTTGATACAAACGAACAAAATTTCATGTGGCAGTTGCGTTAGCGATTTCTTTTGATTCGACGCCGGCTGGGTATTCGCTCGCAGTGTCCGGAAGATGGCGCAAATAAGCGGCGGGAGGCGCCTCCCGCCGCTCACTTAATTGCGAGAATGAGACGCATTGTCCGGCTTACTGGCGAGCCTTGGCCCCTTCTTTGCCGAGAGCCGTGCGCGTTCGTTTCGGCAGATGCGCGATCGTTCTCTTTCGTCGTGCCGCTTTGGCTGCTTTCTTAATGTTTCGCTTTGCAGCGCGCTGCTGCTTCTGGGTTGCCATGAAGCACCTCGTTAGCGATCGGCACCGGCTCCGACGAGCTCCGGCTCCATAAGAGCTTCCGGATTTACGACGCCCTCAGCCAATTGGTTCAGTGTCTCGTTCGTTTCGGATTCTTCATCGAGCGTCGTTTGCAAAAGCTCCGCAGACCTGTCCTTCCCAAGCAGTTGAGCAAATGTGCGGACACTGCCGTAACCCGCCATTTCGTAATGTTCGACTTTCTGCGCCGCTACAATAATACCGGCATCAATTACGGAGTCTTCGCCGTCTTGGTGAAGGATTTCCGATCCTTCTTCAATGAGTCCTTTCATTGCGCGGCAGGTTTTGCCCTTGGGCTTCTCGCCAATCTCTTCGAAGACTTCTTCGAGGCGTTCGACATGAGACTTGGTTTGTTCCAGATGCTTCTGGAATGCATTCTTTAATTCCTCTGATGAGGCGCCTTTGGCCATTTTTGGCAATGCTTTGAGCAGTTGGTTCTCTGCGTTATACAGGTCACGCAATTCATTCATGTACAATGTTTTTAACGTATCGAGCTTCATACTTTCCCTTTCTATTCCTAGTTTGATTCTGAATTTTGGCGTCCAGTGCGTACTGGAGACCGACTTTAAAGAAGAACGCGCCGAAACACGACATTGCGCGTCTTTGATTTGAAAATTTTTCAGAGCGTGTGTGATGGCTCAGGCACAAACGCTCGTCGCATCTCGGCGTAACATCCGCTGGTACACATTCACGTAATCATTTGCCATGCGCTCATCTGTAAAGCGCTTCTCAAAAACTTCTCGGCAACATGTCGAGACGTCCGTGTAAAGTCGCCACATGCGGAACAGGCAGGTGACAAGTGATTGCAAAATGAAGATAGCTCATGTGAAAATGAATGAGATCGAATTCGCGGGCGTGCTCGACTACGTGGTCTATCAGTATCACTTCACGGGCGACGGGATCCTTGCACCGCTCGTTTTTACGAAGGGCCTGCCGGCAGGGCGCAATGAGCCTTGCGCCGGTGACGGAGTCTCCACTGCCAAACAGAGTCACTTCGTGGCCCGCTCGAACCATCTTCAGTAAGATAAGAAACGATTCTCTCCGTCCCCCCAATAACGTTTTGGAGGCACGCTTTCATGAAGAGGTGCTACCTGCGCAATTCGCATCAAATGATTCCCTTATTTTCCCGATGCGAGCTTTCTGCCGTCGCACGGAATGATTCCCGTTTGTAAAAAACCACGCTGTTTTACAAACGACACCGGTCATGAATTCGTTTGAGATGCCGGTCACGGTCGCAACGAACACCAGCATTTTGAGTTGGCTTTCACTTTGATTCAGCCCTTCCAAAGATTGGAAGTATTGAAGTCGAAGTAGAAGGCAGGACAGCCGTGCGTTCAAGAATCGTACTCTTTTTGATACTCGGTCATCCCCTATGTGCAGCTGCGAATCAGAAGGATGACGCAAAATGCAATTAGGATCACCAGGAGCCAAAGCAGATTGCGCGCAATCGGGACCGAACGCCTGAATTTTCGCTTTTGGCGCATAGGAATTCTCATTTAGTGAATCGCGCACCAAAGGCGTGCTGACGAGTGATGAACGCCAAACGAAGGGTCGCCACGCGAAATCTATTCCTCGCGCCGTGCTTCCTACCGTCAGCGTTTAGATTTTGAGACTTTCCATCTTACGGAATTCTCCTGCCTGCCGATATGCCAATGATGAAAAAGATCAAACAGATCACCAGGAACAGGAAGAACAGGAATTTGGCGATTCCCGCAGCCGCAACGGCAATACCAGTGAATCCAAAAAGTGCCGCCACCAGCGCGATTATCAAAAAGATTAAGGCCCAACGTAGCATTTTTTCACCTCCTTTAAGACAGAATCGCGCCGGTCAATCATCATGCGCGTGTTCTAAACTGGCCCACGTTCGCAGGCGCAGGCCGCTTAACGGCGAAGCGCAAATCGGAAACCTACAAAACCTTTTTCAATTTTGTGCAAACCGTTCAGCCGTCACGTGGCGATTCCAATATGTCCGGATGCCATGGCGACGGATTTGTTCCAAACGCAAAAAAATTACAACTGAAGGAAAACCGAATCATGATTGCAACAGCTAGTCCCGCTCTCAGAACACCACCGGGAAGCAGCAGTCTGGCAGATGTTCTTGACCTCATTCTTGATAAGGGAATCGTCATCGACGCCTATGTCAGAGTATCGCTCGTCGGCATTGAACTCTTGACCGTGGACGCTCGGGTTGTAATAGCGAGCGTTGATACTTATTTGCGATGGGCGGAGGCCGTCCATCGCCTGGTATTGGAGAATCGGCCACGCGAACTGCCCGATATGGTTAGCGGCGGGAGGGGACTTGCAGGCAAAGCGAAAAAGGCCTTGGGAGTAGGCGATGGCTCAAAAGAGGAAGAAGAAGAGGAGGAGGCCCAGGAAGAAGCTAGGGAGCGGCGAAAGGGGGGGAAGCGTGGGTTCCTCTCAAAACTAACCGGCAGCAAGAAGAAGGAAAAAGGATCCAGAAGGTAAGCTTAGTGACTCGATTATCGCATCCGTGACTGGGACCCGGAAACGCAATGATGTTTACGTCTATGGCGTGACGGCTTTTCCTTTCAAACCGAGGTCGCTCGGCCAAGGAATTGGCGATCCGCCGGCCGACGTATTCCTAGTGCCATACCGAAGGTTGGCAGGAGTAGTTAGCAAGGTGGATGGATTTTTTAGCGATAGCGGGAAGGCGCTTCGGAAAAATCTCACAGCGCATCTCGGGGTTCTGAGCCACTTATTTGAAAAGGCAACAATATTACCTGCAGCTTTTGGCTCCATCTGCCCTGCCGCTTCAGTTAAAGAGCATCTGGCAGCTTCCTACGATTCATTGGTCGAGTCACTAACTGAATTGGACGGCAAGCTGGAAGTCCGCCTAAGCGCGAGCTATCGGGAGAAAGAATTATTAAAAGCAGTAATCGACTCTGAGCCTCGGCTTGCCAGGGGCGACCATCGCACCCTCGGTGATAAGATCGAACATGGTAAAGAAATAATCGGAGCGATTGAAAGAAAACGGGAGAATGACAGAAGAGCGATATTCGCTCGGCTAGAGCCGTTGCTTCGCGATCTTGCGGTTCACAGTGAAGATTCCACGGTTTTGTTCCGCGCATCAGTACTGATCGCACGCGAGGATTTGGCACAGTTCGATCATTTTCTAGAAGAGATAGCGCGCGACCTGGGTCAATTAATCGACTTCAGGTGCGTCGGCCCGCTGCCTCCCTACTCATTTGTGAAAGAAGCTCTCTTTCTATCAAAGGAGGCGGCATGGGCTTGATCGGCCTGTTATTAGCTCCGCTGCGAATGCCCGTATGGCTGCTGGAGAAAATCCGCGACGAGGCAGAACGCGAATACTACGAGACTGACGCGATAGAGACAGAAATGCGGGACGTAGAACAGCTGATAACAAACGGCGATCTCGATAAGCGCGACGGAGAGCAGCGGTTGGACGCCCTGACTGAGCGTCTGGTCGAGGCGCGTCGGTATCACGCCGCCATTACTTCGCAGGAACATGGAGCTTAAAGGTATGGCAAAGGACCAAGAGAAAAACAAGACAGTCGAATCCGCAGAAGATGCTGTCAGATGCGCCAGGGAATACGTAAAAGATGTTATCGGACAAGAATGTGAAAGCATAGCAGGCGTAGAGCACGAAAAGGATGGATGGACGGTGGCTGCTGTGGTGGTAGAACTCAGGCGCATCCCGTCGACCACTGATATTCTCGGCACCTACGAGATTCGAGTGGCTGACAACGGAGACCTGCTCAAATGTCGGCGGATTGAGCGCTACAATCGCAACCAAGCGCTAACTGAGCCGCAAAGGCGGTAAGCTGGTCATGGAGGAATACAGGGCCATCTCCCGCATGTCGGAGCCGCGTGGCCAGGGTTTGGTTGACGTGCTGGAACGCGTTCTGGACAAGGGCGTCGTAATCGCCGGCGATATCAGAATTAGCTTGGTAAACGTTGAGCTTCTTACCATCAAAATCCGCCTCCTCATTGCGTCCGTAGACAAGGCGGCGGAAATGGGAATTGATTGGTGGACAAGGGATGGCGAGCTTTCTGGCAAGGCGGGCGCGCAGGGAAGGAAGCAGGTCCAACCGAAACCGATACGTGATCGGCTGACGCAATTGGAACAAAAGCTCGAGACCGTTCTAAATCGCCTTCCAGATAAGTCGGGCACACCGTCGCGCGCTTCTAAACGCAGAACGACGGCCGGCTCTCGTAACCAAGCGCGAAGGAGGAAGAATGGCTAGCCGCCAACCGAGCCAGCCACGCCCCGGGACAGTGTGGTATGTGTACGGCGTGCTCCCCGCCTCGGCGAGTTTGGAGCTGCACAACCTCGTCCCGATGGGAACATCCCCTATGGTATGCCTTCGCAGTGGGCGCTTACAAGCCCTCGTGGATGCTGTTAGCAGAGAAGAATTCAACGATGCAGCGATCCAAAGACGCGATCTGCGTTGGATCGCGGAGAAAGCCCAGCACCACAATGAGATAGCTCGATTAGCGGCGGCAAAAGCGACCTTCGTTCCGTTCCGTTTTTGCACTGTTCTCAAAGACGAAGCTTCTGTGTTAAAATTACTCGCCTTGAATGAAGGAGCATTCTTTGCGGCTTTTGCAAAGCTGGAGGGGAAAAGCGAGTGGGGCGTCCGAATCACGCGCACCGCGAATAAGCGTGATGCAGTGAAAGCAAAGGCGCACAAGCAAGAGGACGAAAGTGGGAAAGCATATCTCCTGCGTAAACAACGCGAATTACGCGACAACGAGCAGATCGAACAGAGCATGCGCTCGTATGCCGAGGCGTGCCATAGAGAGCTCGAGCAGCTGGCATGCGCAGCGAACCGCTTGCCTGGAAATCGCTATGGCCCGGTAAATGATGGCCAAAGCATTTTCAGTGCGGCTTACTTGATTGCGGACAGTGAAGCTCAAGCATTCAAGCAGCGCGTTGGTAAGTTGGCTGAAGAAAATTCGCCTCTAGGAATCAAGCTGCATCTTACAGGTCCGTGGCCAGCCTACAGTTTTACCGACCTTAAACTTTCTTTTACTGGGGTCTCCACATGATGAATGACCTAGCTTGGAACGACGAGCCGAAGCTGGTCGATCTGCTGGACAGAGTTCTCGCGAGAGGTGTCGTCATAACCGGTAACGTCACACTATCGGTCGCCGACGTTGACCTGGTCGACCTTAAACTCAAGATTCTCCTTAGCGCCACCGGGACGCTGCTGAATCCGCGATCAACCAGGTCTCCCTTGCATGAAAAGGCAGCCTGATAACATGGAGAATGGCGCCGTTCCGCAAGCGACCAGAAATCTTTTGCCGATGGAACAACGCTTGGAGGAGATCGAGATTGATCTGAACAGGTTCGAGGCTGATGCCGCTGATCCGGGACGCGACTTGGTAAAGCTCGTGCTGACGCTTGTTGAGCTGATCAGGCGGCTCATGGAGCGGCAGGCTGTCCGGCGCATGGAAGGCGATACTTTGACCGATGCTGAAATCGAGCGGATGGGAACCGCATTCCAAAAGATGGAAATTACGGTCGAGGAATTGAAAGATCGTTTCGGCTTTTGCGATAACGACTTGAATATCGATCTCGGACCGTTAGGCAAACTGCTCTAGCGGCCCCACGGGTACAAATTCGGTTTGGGCCGTCTTGTGAAAGGTCGGTGCTAACTATGAGCTCCGCCGGTTTTTCGTTCGCCTACGGGACGAGCTTGATTTTCGCCGTGCTGCTTTCGATTTTTTCGATTTTGCCGGGGCCCGCCGTATTGGTTTCCTTTTCGAAGCCTTGCTGTGTCTTCGCCTGCCTGCTTTGGGCGACTTACGAGTGAACTTTATGACGGGGCGGCGGCTCGGCGAAGCTTTGGAAATCCTGTCGGTGGCAGCCTGTACGGTGATTGCACCTACTACTCCACCGACTGCGGCCCCAACCGGGCCGGCAATGCTGCCGATGGCAGCACCTGCTACGGCGCCGGCTGCTTCCTTAGAGATTGGCGGAACATGGACGTCACTAGATCCTTGTGAGCTTGCGTTCTTTTTTGGGTGTGCGCGTTTGGCCATAAGAGAGACTCGGCAATATCTATAATCTGCTCATGTTTACTTCGCATGCCAGAGCAGGTACAGCCGTAACAAAATTGGAACCCAGCAGGACCGGTTCAAAATCCATAAGACAGAGCAGGGCCCGAATCATTTAACGGCAAATAGGGTTCGCTACTGCCTCGCCAGCGGCTATGGCCTGCCTCGGACTAAGTTAATGATCAACACGATCACCGCAATGACGAGCAGTAAATGAATAAAGGCGCCAGCCACGTGTCCGATGAGACCGAGCAGCCAGAGAATGAGAAGAATTACAAATATAGTCCAAAGCATCATCAGTCCTCCAACTAGTTCTTTAAGTTAACTATAATACGAATGCGCACCTGGGAATGCGCGTATGCCTCCGCAGGCATCTTAGTGGCGGGCGCACGCACGGCTACACGCGACGCGTCAAGCGAACAATCGATTACGCGCAGCCTAGGCGGCCTATGGGTGGCCAGTTACTCTCGAGCCCTCCACTCGTCCCAAGATTGCGGTGGTGCGTTGCGAAGTGCCACCAATTTTAATCTCATTAACGATTTAACTGTCTAGAGCTGCTCCATGAAAGCGGAGCAGATTCGTTCAGCCCGCCCTAGCCCTTGTATGAAGGACTTACCGATTTATCTGAATGATCATCTCGCTGGTTCGATTGACGCGATTGAAATGATCGAAGATCTGATCGATACCCATCAGGGCAGATCGCAGGAGGATTTTTGAAGGCGTCAGGAGATGATATCCGAAATGACCAGCGCGAGCTACAGCGACTCATGCGAGCTCTTGGCATCGAACAAAGCACAATGCGCAAGGCCGTGGCTTGGGTTGCCGACAAGGCATAGCGTTTAAGATTGCGCCTCGCCGATTTCGGCGAGCCGAATCTGGCGCTGCTGCAATCACTCAAAACACTCTCCGTTGGGATTATGGGAAAACGTCTGTTGTGGCGCGCACTCGACGCCGCAATCCCGACAAGAGTTCGGCGAACCGGTTTAGATCAGACCAGGCTCGAAAGCCGCGCTGCGGAACAGTTCGAGCGCGTTGAGGAGCGAGCGTTTGAAATCGCGCGAAAGATTTTTGCTGCAGATTCGCGGTGCAGCTAAATCGAGCGAACGCTAAGAGAAGATCCGAAAAAAAATCTAAATTTGGGAGACGCGACGTTCTCATTTGCTCCGTTTCTTCTAACAGGGGGGTGCACGTCCGGGTGCACTAAAACGCAACAGAAACTTAGCAATAGAAAGGGAAAAGGGAATATGAAGTTGGATAGTCTAAAAACGCTTTACGTCAACGAATTGCGGGATCTCTACAATGCAGAAAACCAGTTAGTCAAAGCATTGCCCAAAATGGCAAAGGCCGCCTCCTCGGAGGAGTTAAAGGACGCCTTCGACAAACACCTGGAACAAACGAAGGGCCATGTCGAGCGGCTGGAAGAGGTCTTTGAGGACCTTGGTGAAAAGTCAAAAGGCAAGACCTGCGATGCGATGAAAGGACTGATCGAGGAGGGTTCGGAACTCCTCAAGGCATCTGGCGAAGACTCAGTCATTGATGCCGGGATTATTGTAGCCGCGCAGAAAGTGGAACACTACGAGATCGCCGGTTACGGAAGCGTTCGCACATTTGCTCAAATCCTGGGCAAGGACAAGCAAGCAGAACTTCTTCAAGAAACTCTCGAGGAAGAATCCGAAGCAAATGAACTTTTGAATAAATTAGCCGGAGCCATTGTAAACACGAAAGCGCTGACGGAGACAGAGTTAGCAACAGCTGGTTCGAGTCGTGGCTGATACCGCGAGGAGGAATACCATGGTTACAACAGCTAGTCCCGCTCTCAGAACACCGCCCGGAAGCAGCAGTCTGGCAGATGTTCTTGACCTGATTCTCGATAAGGGAATCGTCATCGACGCCTACGTCAGAGTGTCGCTCGTCGGCATTGAACTTTTGACCGTGGACGCCCGGATTGTAATAGCGAGCGTCGATACCTATCTGCGCTGGGCGGAGGCCGTCCATCGCTTAGTATTGGAAAATCGTCCGCGCGAACTGCCCGATATGGTTAGTGGACACGGCGATGAAACAGAGGAACAAAAGGAAGAGGAGGAGGCCGAGCAGGAAGCTAAAAAGAGGTGAAGAAGAAATAGCAAGGGGAAGCGCTTTATGTAGGGGAGCAAGACAAGCGGGGAAATCCATGCCGAAAAGAATCGCATCAATCAACTGCTGCGCGCGTTTTTTAATCTAACAAATCCGAAGACATTGCGAGATACGTTTTCTCTGAGTGGAAACAAACGAAGAAGACGATGAGAGCTAAGGAGATCTTATGAGCACAATTCTGTTAATTATTCTTATTCTTTTGCTAATTGGGGCGCTGCCTTCCTGGCCATACAGCAGGGGCTGGGGCTACTATCCCAGCGGTGGACTCGGTTTGATTCTTTTAATCGTAATAATCCTGGTGCTAATGCACGCCGTTTGAGAACAACGCAGAGCGCATCCGGGTACCGCGCGGCGAGAAATCACCGCGACTTATAAAATTTAAATTCACCGCATGGGGGCAATGATAAAGGCATCACTCGCGGCGCCGTAATACGATTCATTGGTATGAAAAAATATATCTGCCTGCTTTTGGGTATGGCGCTGTTTGCGGCCTGCGAGCAAAAAGAAACCACGGTCACGAACCCGCCAGCAGAGAAGAAAGAAAGTAATACCACAGTGGTAAATCCACCCGAACAGAAAAAAGAGAGCAACACCGCTATTGTAAATCCACCTGCCGAGACCAAGAAGGAGAAAACTGAAGTAAACATCAATACTTCACCGTCTCCGTAGTCCTCATCGCGCCAATCGAGCCTTTTTGAATGCAAAATTTGCGCGCAGTGCGGACTTCAGATACGATTTAAACAGAAACAAATAACCTATGCGTTTCATCCTGTTTTTAATTCTTATTCTTTTGATAATAGCCGCGTTGCCCACATGGCCGTATAGCGGCGGCTGGGGATATTATCCCAGCGGCGGTCTGGGTTTTATTCTCTTGATCGTGTTACTGGTCGTTTTGCTGCGCTAGAGATCCGGGCGATTCGCGATTGATGCTTTTAGTAACACCTCACTTCGGCGAGGTGCAGCGAGCGTATCTTTTAATTCAACCGCTTTAGCAATTTGTTTACCACCTTGAAAACCCGCTAAAGCGGTTATGAGTACTTCTTTGTGGCTTACGCCGAGCTAAAGCAGGGTGTAAATAAGACGCAAAAGTAACTCGCCGACTATTACACTTTGTGCCGCAGCGGTCTTAGCGCGTGAGTCAATTTTTGCAAGCCTAACTCCAGTCGCGTTTTCACTGTCCCAAGCGGAGCACCCGTGGCGGCGGCAATTTCCCTGTGGCTCAACCCCATGAAAAAAGACAACTCTACTGCCTCGCGTTGAAATCGAGGCAACGCCCGGATGTTTTTCTTCAGGAAATTGCGGAGATCATTCAAAACAAGTAATCGAGCCGCGTCGCGTCGCGGAGTTTGCGAGCCTTGCATGACTCGCTGCTCATAGCGCTCTCGCGCACGAGAATAAGCCTGGCGCCGGCGCAACCGGTCGATCGCGCGACGACGGGCGATGGTGACCATCCATCCGAGCGGCTTGCCTGCTTTGGATGAATAACGACCTGCCTCTTCCCAAACCTGAAGAAAAATTTCCTGTAAAACATCGTCAGCTTCGGACTCTTCATGAACAACGCCATCAATTGTGGCTCGCAGTCTCTTGCTGTGCCGTCCATACAACTCGTTAAGTGCTTCGTGGCGACGGAGCGAAATATCTTTCATCAGCACCTCATCCGGCACTGATCCTATTCCCGGCTGATCAAGAGTGGCGCCGATCATATCCGTTGAAAATGTGTCCGCAGCATCGACGCAGGCGCTCGGCGTTCCTGTCTTTCCATGGCAGCCTGCCACCAGTCCGATTCAACTACGTGAGAGACCAGCGGCGTTGTCGGATAGATCCACAGATGCGGTCTCGAATTGCAGCCTTCAGTTGGACAGTGCAATTGATACTTGCGATTCCCCGCGCGGCGGATTTCTATCTGGCGTCCGTTAAATTTTCGTTTGCAGATAATGCAAACACGCTCGTCATCTAACGACTGCCAGTTTCGGAATCGATCTTCGGCGCGCAGGACCGAGAGGCGATCATCGAGTTTGAGATGAGTAGTCATAATGCAAGACCAAGTCTGCTCATTGCATTGAAAACGCACAATCGGGACGCAGGATGATTGGCTGGATGACTCCCTTATCGGGCAAATTCCTACGAGGTCACGTTTCTCCAGGGGACGATACCTGTACGCTCATCCACTGTTGGATGTTTAGCGCAACGTGAGTGGCCTCTCCTTTCCCAAGGTATGTCAGCTCCTCCCATAGCTCACCGGACTTCCAGTCGTCCAGTAACCCGCGTTAGCAGGTTCGCCTCTCCCCTCCGGAAGGAGAGAGGATTGAGGTGAGGGGTTTTCCATTATCGTCAGTCGCTCAAAGGTCGCAAAACTCTCACCCTCCCCCTCTCCCTTGCGAAGGGAGAGGCGACCCCTGCGTATGCAACGCAACCATGTTACCCGCCGTCATTTTCATCAAACACGGTCTCTACGCGACAATTAGTGCACAGTGTCCGTCGCAAGGTAGAGTCTGCGGGCCCGCCCAGGGCTAAGGCCCGCAGGAGTTGGAGAGGACAGCTTTACAAACGTCGCTTGAAATAGAACGCGAACTCACGCAATCGCGATCCGATCCCGTTATGTCCACCATTGCTGGGCTCGTGCCCTCCGTTGCCGCGACTAACGTGAGTCGTTACTGAAGCTTCGCGTTCTTTGGCAACCATCCTCTCCACCTTGGCGAGAATTTCATCGGTAGGCAGTACCCAATCCATTGGAATTGAGTTGCAACGCTCCGTGGGACAACTGAGCCGCAGCGGCCCGTTGCCGCGTGTTCCGCCCGCTACCTGGATTTGCCGGCCAGTAATGATTTTGCCACAAACCAGGCAGAAGCGTTTTTCGTCGAGTGAACGCCATTGGCGAAATTGATCGAGCCGGCACAGCGCAGCCAGTTTATCTGTGTCCGGCAATGTAATTGGAGGAAATAACGCCACGGTCAAACATATACCCTTTCTGGAAGTGATCGCACAATCGGGCGCGTGGTGAATTCGCGTATCGGTGAAAACCTTATCAGAATCGGGAAAGCGACGAACCAAAAAGACCACATCCAATCCCACCGAGGCATGCGTTTTCTAGACACAAATGAAGAAAAATAATGGTCACATTTCACGTGGGCGATATGTCCCGGACTACGCGTCGGCGGCGATCGAACAAATGGAACTTTATTGCGTGGCTCATCCGGGCAGTCCGTCGGCCGTGCGCCGTCCTCGATTATCTTTTCGCAGTGAGCTTTGGATCGCATTGCTTGGGCCAAGCATCGAAGAAGGGATCGTTGGGATCGGGTCAACTATCGCGGCAGCTCTGCGCGCGTTCGACACGCAATATTTAGCTGGCCTTCGTCCAGCGAGCGGAACCATTGGTAGGGCCACCGCGCTGCCAGGTAACGCTGTCGCGCGGCGTCGCTGCCGCAATCCTAAATCCACCGCAAAATCTTGCGCAGAAGTTTCAAGGCCGCCTGGCCTTCCTCAGGGGGCGTTGCCAGATGATTTTGGCACGACCGCTCCCGCATTGTGATGCGAACACATCAACAGAGAAGGACTAGAGGGAGAATCGTTGATGGAAGCAATAAGACCGAAGTGCGCTAAGTGGCGGACGTTGAAGTTCAAACGCAGACCGCGAAAATTGAGCAAACGTTCGGGGGCATCGCAGCCGGAAAGGATGGACGATAATGAATCTTCCCAGGCTGAGGAGATTGACAGGCTTCTTCTGTCGTCGCTGAGGTTCTGGACGGTTGAACGCGATCTGATCGAGGAACGCATGGCCGCAATTAGCCGGTGATCGTTTCTTTGTAAAGAAACGACATCCAATCAGAAAGCACGTAGATTCACACGTTCGCCCTAACGATTGCGATTTCGCTCAAACACGGCCGCTGTTTTTAATCGCAGCTTGTGTGACGCATAGCCTCACGTTAACGTAAAAACGGCCCATGGCCGCAAAGCGAAAAGCGACATCGAGAGCATCCTCCTCAGGAGTGAAAACGAGTGGCACAAAATCGTCGCAACCAAAATCGTCCAAGGCAAAATCCGGGTCGGAACCAGCCAGCAAAAATTTAAGTTGCCCGATTGTCGGAATCGGTGGCTCGGCCGGCGGGTTCGAAGCGGCCATGGAACTGTTGCGAAATTTGCCGTCGAGGACGGGCATGGCCTTTGTGATCGTGCAACATCTCGATCCGCATCATGCCAGTCGGCTTTCCAGTTTGCTCGGCAAAGTGACGGCGATGCCAGTGAGCGAGGTCACAGAAACAACGACGCCAAAGCCGAACACGGTTTACGTGCAACCGCCGAACAAATGTGTCATGGCCAAGGATGGCACGCTCACATTGGTTCAACGTGAGGAGCGGCTCAACGTTGGAATCGACCACTTTTTTGAATCGCTCGCCGAAGAGTGCGGATCGCGCGCCATCGGCATCGTCCTCTCCGGAACCGGCAGCGACGGCACGGCCGGTTTGCGTGCGATCAAAGCAGCCGGCGGTTTGACGTTTGCCCAAAATCAACAGAGCGCGAAGTTCGACGCGATGCCGCGGAGCGCGATCCGCGCAGGCTTTGTCGATCTTGTTCTGACGCCGCGCGAAATTGCGCGGGAAATCGAGCGCGTTGCCGATCATCCGTATATTCGGCAGCCACTGGGCGATCCGGAGGAGATCGAGAAAGCCGCCTATCGCCAGGCGGATGATCTGGGCCGCATTTTTCTGTCGCTGAAAAAGCAAATGGGTGTCGATTTCAGCGCCTACAAGGAAAGCACGCTGATCCGGCGGATCCAACGACGAATGACGCTGCACCGGGTCGAAAAGATCAGTCAGTATGCGCGGTTCCTGCGCGACAACAAAAAAGAGATCGAAGCGCTTTTTGACGATCTGCTCATCAACGTGACGCGCTTCTTCCGGGATGAAGCACTGTTTCGCGCGTTGAAGAAACGTTTCCTGCCGGCGCTGCTCAAAAACAAAAGCAAGGATCGACAACCTGAGTTACGCGCGTGGGTGCCGGGCTGCGCAAGCGGCGAAGAAGTGTATTCGCTCGCCATTTGCATTCTGGAAACGCTCGGCAGCGGTCTCTCCAAAATGCG
>QHMS01000249.1 GCA_003217895.1 Verrucomicrobiota bacterium | reverse complement strand
TCGTCCGATAGCTCTGCAGTTACTCCAATTTCCACAGGTATGGAAACGTCTGCTCCTTGAGCAGTCGGAACTTTTTTAGCACCTATATCACTCCTCTTTCGGTTTGTCGGTGCGCGACGCGGACGCGGTGCGGCGGCTTCCGTTGGCGCCTGATTTTTGATTTGGACAATTTTCGTTTTTTTCGGCACAGATTGATTGGTGTTGATAGTTTTAATTCGTTTAACGCGCTTCGATGGGTTGGCAAGTGCTTTCTCGCCCTTCTTAGAACAGGCACAGATTAAGCGGGAGGCAGTGTCATGAAGCATTTCGTTTTCCGCTGGGCTGTCACAACGATTGCCGTAATGGTTGCCTCGTCGATCATCCGCGGAATTCGTTATGACACCGTGGCGGCGCTGATCGGCGCCTCGCTTTTGCTCGGCATTCTTAACGCGTTCGTTCGCCCTTTCCTGTTGATCCTCAGTGCGCCGCTAATTTTGGTGACATTGGGCTTTTCCATACTCATTCTGAATGGGCTCTTGCTGCTTGTAGTGCCGAGCGTGGTCGTCGGTTTTCACGTGGATCACTTTTGGAGCGCGTTCTGGGGCTCGATAGTCATCAGCATCGTCAGTTGGATTTTGAGCGCATTTTTCCGCGGCAGCGACGGGCACGTGCATGCGTTGACCCATCACACTCAGATACGGCGCGTGCGTGGCCGGGTTATTCGTGAGAACGAACGCCAGTGAAGGTGACGAATTCGGTTTGATTACGTCAGATACTTGCTTAGGCGCGAGCGGAGTTCTGTTCGCGCGCGAAACAGTACGCTTTTTACAGCGGGAACGGAGAGACCGAGAACCTCGGCGATTTGCTCGTAGCTAAGTTGCTCATACCTGCGCAACACCAGCGCTAGCCGCTGGGTTTCTGGAAGCTGTAGAATCGCTTCTTCGATCGTTCGCTGTAATTCCAACTCTAAAAGAGACGCATCCGGTGCGAGATTCATCTCATCCTTCACAGGCGGATCTTCGGCGCCCGGTTCGGACTGCAGCGGAACATGCGCGTGACGCTTTGTACGGCGCAGCTCGTTAAAAACCAGATTGCGTGTGATTTTCAAGAGCCACGTGGTGAATTTCGCTCGCGGGACGTATCGGCGCGCGCTTTTCCAGAGCCGGATAAAAACCTGCTGTGCGATGTCTTCTACATCTGAGTTGCTGCCCAGCATGCGCGCCACCGTGCCCGCCACCAAGGCCTGATGCCTTGCGATCAATTGCTCGAACGCACTGGTATCGCCCCGGCCCACCAACCGCATCAGTCGCACGTCTTTAGCGTCTTCCTCCGATCTCCCTTGATTTCCTGGATCGCTTGCAGCCATCGCTCATTAGACGGTAGCATTGGCTGAAGCTTGCGGAAAATGTCGCGAACGGAGGCACTCAACCTGACTTTGTGGCCCTCTCCCACTTTGTCAGGGGGGAAAAGGACTGAGGCGAGGGGTTTGGAACGACGCACGTGGACCGTCTTAAGTAAACCTCAGGCTTGCAGGGCGAGGCTACCATATGCCTGCACCATATTTTTATCCGTCCAACCAGCCAAATTCGCACGTTCTTTCTTTCTGAAATACTGCCACGGTTTTTGTTGCAAGCTGGAAGGGCACTGTGCATTCTTGAGCGCCGAGATATTGTCGCGGCCACCGGATGAATTATCTATTAATTCCAAAAGAACTCAGGCCCATCGCCGAAAAGGTTGAGGCAGGCCAGCGAATCTCAGAGGCCGATGCTGTCGCGCTCTACGGCTCGAACGACCTCAACGCACTGGGAATGATCGCCAATGTTTTGCGGGAGCGAAAAAACGGCAACCACGCTACTTACATCCACAATCGTTACATTAATTACTCCAACATCTGCATCCTTTCCTGCCAGTTCTGCGCGTTTGCGGCGAAAAAGCGTGATGCCCACGCCTTCGAATACGCGATTGACGAAATCATCAGCGTTGTCCGGGAGGCGCTGCCCCTTGGGATCACTGAAGTCCATATGGTCGGGGGGCTACATCCAACGCTGAAGAAAGAGTGGTATCTCGACCTTTTGCGTGGTCTGCGCGCACTTGATCCTCATCTTCATATCAAAGCTTTTACTGCAATTGAGGTGCGACATTTTGCTGAGCGGATCTTTCGCATGCCGATTCGTGACATACTGGAGACTCTGCGCGAAGCCGGTCTCGGCTCGATCACCGGCGGGGGCGCCGAAATTTTCGATTCGATTGTGCGCGACCAAGTCTGTCGCGGCAAAGAAACGGCCGCCGAATGGCTCGATGTACATCGCGTCTGGCACCAAATGGGCGGCCGTAGCACCTGCACGATGCTCTATGGCCACATCGAGACGCTCACTCAACGCGTCGATCATTTGCGCCAACTCCGCCAATTGCAGGAAGAGACCGGAGGATTCACGGGTTTTATTCCCTTTGCATTCGAGCCATCCCAATCCCACGGGGTCCTTGCCAACATCAAACGGGCGTCCGCGTTCGAACAGCTTCGCAATCTGGCGGTGAGTCGAATTTACCTGGATAACATCGATCACCTGACCGCGTACTGGGTCAGCCTGGGGCTGCCGCTCGCGCAGGTCTCGCTCAGCTACGGCGTGGACGATTTGCACGGCACAATTTTGGAGGAAAAGATTTTCCACATGGCGGGCGCGACGACACCGCAACAGCAAACTGTGGCTTCGCTCGAATACGCGATCCGGGAGGCGGGCCGCGTACCTGTGCAGCGCGACAGTTATTATCGACATTTGAACGGCGCGACGCGACTCAGCCGGCCTGACGAGCGCGAATTGGTTTGCGCATAGCTCTTTCTGTCATTCCGATCGAAGTCGAGGAATCATTGAACGCGCTCCGTATCGGCTGCGTAAAATATCTGAACGCGCGTCCGCTCATTCGCGGCTGGGCCGGCGAAGTCGACTTCGATCATCCATCAGCGCTCTGTAAACGATTGGCGGACGGCGAGCTCGATGTGGCGCTGGTCTCCAGTTTCGAATTTCTGCGCAACCCGATTTATCGAATCGTGGACGATGTTTCCATTTCATCTGACGGCCCGGTTTACAGCGTGATCGTCGCATACGCAGGTAATGCGCCATTACCTGAAATCGAACTGGATCCGGCGTCCGAAACTTCTGTATTCTTGTTGCGTTATCTTATTGCTGAACGGGGGAAGAGCTTCCAAGCTGCTGAAATTACCTCTGATTTGCTTTTGCCACTTAAACATGGACGTGCGCGATTGCTCATTGGTGATCACGCAATTCGGTTCCGACAGAAATTTGGTGGCACCTATCGTTACTGGGATTTGGGCGGCGAATGGAAGGGCGTAACTAAATTGCCATTCGTCTACGCACTCTGGTTGGTGCGGCCGGAAGTTGCTGACCCAAAATCAATCGCGAACCGCCTGCGCACCTTGCGCGATAAAAACCTGGCCAATCTGGACGTGCTGATCGCGGATGAAACAGAATTCCATTACGAATTTTGTTCTCGCTATTACCGCGAACATCTTCGATTCAGCTTTGGGGAGAACGAAAAGAAAAGTTTGATAACTTTCGCTGACCTCTGTGCAAAGCAGGGTCTGCTGCAAAGGTGTGATCTCGCGCTCGATCTCGTGTAGCGGAATCGATCAGCCCTCCCGCTACAGAGCTGATTAGGTTGCGTTCCCCCTCAATCCAAGGTCGATATCGTTCAGCTGCCAGCCGAAGCCAGTGAAGCGGAACCGGAGCTTAAGTCCCTCGCGATTGACTACAAAGGAGCGCGGACCTGTGAAAAATGCGTACTTTACCTTTAACCAGTTTACATTTTTGCCCGCAGAGAACCGGAACTCCTGCAGCGTCTCGATGTTCCTTAGCGCGCCTGGATTGGAGAGGATCGCGGCGATACCGTCCGGCGTTGCATAAGCATCAATGATCGCATCGATCAGCGTCGGACCGAGGTTACTCCATCGCTTGTGACCGGACCCGGCGTGAGCGAATCGCGCGACAAGTTGTTTCTTCAGCGACGTTCGAATTGCTGGAAAATCAACTCGCGAACTGATTGCCGCGCGATCGCCGGACCGCAGCGCCACTGTGAACCGCCAGAATGAAAAGTACGGCGAGACGCCGTAGAGCAGGAGAAGAAGAACGCAAAGGAGCGCAATCCTGCGGATCAGTTTCATGGATGGTCGAATAGCATGGAATTGGCGCGACGCCTTGTTGTCGAGAGCTCGAATGCCTACTGCGAAGGCACTGGACCGATTTTTGTCCAGTATTGAAGGATTCGGTGGCTTCCCGGGGTCGACGTGAACTCGGTGGGACGCGGGCCACCGGGCGGGCCGAAGCACGCGCGCTGGTGAGTCGGATCGGGGATCTCGTATATCCCGCGGCTTACTTGACCAGCATTTGGTCCGCCTTCTGCAATCGAGTCCACTTGTTTAGGTCGAGTGTCCGGATTAATCGTGAAGTGCCCGGCTGAAGACGTTCCCGCCCGACTGGCCTTCGGAAACCGGAACGTGTTGCGATCGGTAATCAGAATTGTATTTCGCGCCACATTTGCGGGCACCGGTGTTCCGTTGTCCACGCCGCGAGTTAATTGCCAGGTTCCCGACAAGAGTTCGTAATCTCTCTGCGCGGCGGGAGATTGCGCGGTCGTACTGCCCGTAGGATTGTTTGCGCAGCTCGCGCTTATTGCCGCCACGACGCCAATAGCCAAGATCGAAGTCACTTTGATCATGTTCTTTTATGGCAAATGGCTGCTTACCAAGTCAAGTAAGCTTCTCGAGAGAAAATTGTTCGCGCTGTCGGGTCGCGATCTTTTGCCTTGTCGCGTTGTGGTCTCAAAAATACAATGGCGGCCCCGATGAAAACAAAATAC
>QHMS01000248.1 GCA_003217895.1 Verrucomicrobiota bacterium | reverse complement strand
CTTCGGCGCCGCTGTTGTCGTCAATCGTAATCCGGTCGCGAGCGCGCTCAGCCTCGTTGTTTCGTTCCTTGGGTTGGCCGCGCTGTTCATGTCGCTCGACGCCTTCTTTGTCGGAATCAT
Organism: Verrucomicrobiota bacterium; assembly: GCA_003217895.1. GTDB lineage: Bacteria > Verrucomicrobiota > Verrucomicrobiia > Chthoniobacterales > UBA10450 > Udaeobacter. Next base: position 3,641 of record QHMS01000248.1, on the reverse strand, counting down.
TCAGGTGCTGGTTTATGCAGGTGCCGTGATGGTGCTGTTTCTTTTCATCGTCATGCTTATCAATCTTCAGACCGAAGAACGGCGTCGAATCAACTGGCTCGCTGTCGCGGGCGGCATCGGAGTCGCGCTCATCTTGGTCGTTCAAATTTGTTTCGTGATTGGGCACTTTCGAGCTGCGCGGCAGACTTTTCCGCCACTGGCACGCTCGACAACCGACGATGTGTGGAACATCGGCGCATTGCTTTTCCGCGACTACAATCTGCCATTTCAAATCGTCGGGGTTCTCGTGCTGGTAGCGACCATCGGCGTGGTGCTTTTGAGCAAACGCGCGCCTCGATAGCATGATCACACTTGGCGATTACCTCCTTGTCAGCGGCATTCTTTTTTCAATCGGATTTGCCGGAGTAATGTTGCGACGCAATCTCATCATCATCCTCATGTCACTGGAGTTGATGTTGAATGCGGCAAACTTGTCCCTCGTCGCTTTCTCGCGATTCCGCGTCGATCCGGGCGGTCTGCCCAATTACAACGCGCAGGTGTTCGTCTTTTTCATCGTCACGGTGGCAGCTGCTGAAGTAGCAGTGGGCCTCGCTATCCTCGTGGCCCTGTTTCGCGTAAGGCAGACAACGGATGTGAAAGACATCAGCAGCTTGAAATTCTAGACGGGTAACTCATCCCATGGATTCAATTTTACCGTGGATCATTCTGCTTGCGCCGTTAGTGAGCGCGGCTGTCATCACACTTTTCACTCTGCGATGGAAAATATTGAGCAGTGCGATCTCAGTCGTCGCGGTGCTGGTAAGTTTTACAAATAGCTGCTTGATCTTTGCACTCTCAACTGGCGCCGCGGCCGAGTTCACATGGATCGGTATTGGCGGCATATTCCAAGTTCCGTTTGGCCTGACCCTGGATCCGTTGAGCAGGACAATGGTCGTTCTCGTTTCCGGAGTCGGAGCTGCCATTCATATCTATTCGCTGGGTTACATGCGAAATGACGAAGGCAAGTCCCGTTATTTCGCAGCGCTGTCGCTCTTCATGTTCGCCATGCTCGGGATCGTTCTCGCGAACAATTTCATCATGCTTTTCATGTTTTGGGAGTTGGTCGGCTTTACTTCTTACGTCTTGATTGGCCACTGGTTTTATCGGGATGCCGCTGCGGATGCGGCCAATAAAGCATTCATCACCACGCGCATCGGTGATTTCGGATTCATAATTGGCATTCTGATGGTTTGGATGGCAACCGGATCGGTCGTCTTCGCTGAGATCGCGCCGCGGATGCCGGCACTGGCAAGTCACTCGACGTTTGCCACAGCTGTTGCGCTCTTAATTTTTTGCGGCGCGGTCGGCAAGTCGGCCCAATTTCCACTGCACGTCTGGTTGCCGGACGCGATGGAAGGTCCGACGCCGATTTCTGCTTTGATCCACGCGGCGACGATGGTCGCGGCCGGTGTTTATATGCTGGTGCGAGTTGCTTTCGTCGTTCAAGCCTCATCGACCGCGCTTCTGATCATTGCGTGGATCGGCACGATTACAGCCGCGATGGCGGCGTTAATCGCAACACAACAAAACGACATCAAACGGATTCTGGCGTATTCCACCATTTCGCAACTGGGCTACATGATAATGGCAGTTGGTCTCGCCTCGAATGAGGCGGCCATGTTTCACCTGTTTACCCATGCGTTCTTCAAAGCGCTCCTCTTTCTCGCCGCGGGTTCGATCCTTATGATGCTGCATCACGAACAGGACATCTGGAGAATGGGAGGACTTTCGCGAAGACTTCCAATTACATTTTTGACTTTCGCTGTCGGTGCGCTGGCGTTGATCGGCTGCCCGCCGTTCAGCGGATTTTTTAGCAAGGACGCAATCCTTGCGCTCGCCTCTGAACACAACACGCCGATTTTCGCCGTAGCGTTATTCACCGCGTTTCTGACAGCGTTCTACGTCATACGACTGCTCGTGATTGTCTTCTTCGGCAAACCACGCAGCGACATCGCGCGCGAAAGCCACGAATCACCAGCAGTAATGACAGCGCCGTTAATCGTGCTCGCGATTCTGGCAACGCTCGGCGGATTTGCATTTTTCGCGCGAAAGTTTCTTGCACTCCCGGTCGAGAAAGAAGTCGCGACCGTTGTTCCCGTGCTGGCGATCATCGCGTTGATCGCGGGAAGTGGCCTGGCGATCACTCTTTACCGCAATCGGGCCAGTGAACCAGTGGATCTCGAGTTGCTACGCCACAAGTTTTATTTGGACGAGTTCTACCGCTGGCTGATTTACTGGACGCAGGAACTCCTTGCACGCGCGTCAGCTTTCTTTGATCGATGGATCATCGATGCCGCTGCAGTGGGCGGGAGCAGTCGCGGAACCTGGAGCATCGGCGCTCTTTTGCGACTGATTCAGGTCGGCAATCTTCAAGGTTACGTATTCCTGTTTGGTTTAGGTGTTGTTGCAATCATCTACTTCGCCGTTTTCCGCTAATGGTTCTGTTCATCATTTTTTGCCCGATCATTGCGGCCATTTTAATCATGGTTGGCGCGCCTGCGCGTAAGACAGCATTAGTTGCTTCAGTTTTAGGGTTTGCGGCCGCGCTGTTCCTCGCTGCCTCATTTGGATACGACCAACCCGATTTTCAATACGTCTCGTCGTTTACCATATCTCCCGAGTGGCGACTCAGCTTCACGACGGGTATCGACGGTTTGAGTCTAATCATGGTGTTGCTTGCGAGCATCGTGACGCTGGCAGCAGTCTGGTTCGCCGGCAATATCGAGAAATATCAAAACGCGTTTTACGCCTGTCTTTTGTTCATTTCCGGCGGCGCAATCGGCGCGTTTGCATCAATCGATTTATTTTTCTTTTACGCATTTCACGAGCTCGCGCTTATTCCCACATTTTTGTTGATCGGAATTTGGGGAAGCGGAAATCGCGTCGCAGCAGCGTGGAAAATTACGATCTATCTTGCCATCGGCAGTTTTATTCTGCTGTTAGGTTTGATCTTGCTTTACCAAAGCGTTCCGGCCCCATTGCGCAGCTTCGACATTCGCGCCCTCATCGTTGCAGGTTCACTGGGCCAAATCGCAGCAGATGCACAACGTCACATCTACCTCTTGTTGCTTATCGGTTTTGGAATTCTCGTTTCGCTCTTCCCGTTTCACACATGGGCACCGGAAGCCTATGCGTCGGCTCCTGCGCCGGCGGCTATGTTGCATGCGGGGGTGCTAAAAAAATTTGGTCTCTACGGCCTTTTGCGTCTGGCTATTCCTCTCCTGCCCGAGGGCGCGCGACACTGGACGACATTGCTTATTGTGCTGCTCCTTGGAAACATCATCTACGTGGGGCTGGTCACAATTGCCCAGAAGCGGCTGGATTGGATGCTCGGTTACTCGAGCGTGATGCACATGGGCTACATTTTTCTTGGCATCGCCAGCGCCGGCATTCTTGGTGTCACCGGCGCGGCTGTATTGATGTTCGCTCATGGTATTTCAATTGCGCTGCTATTTGCGCTTGCAGGTGAATTACGGCAACGAACGGGCACACTCGTTTTCGATGAGCTTGGCGGTCTCGCCAGAGTGATGCCCTTCGCCGGGCTCGCTTTCGGCCTCGGTGCATTCGCTGCGATCGGTCTTCCCGGCTTCGCGAATTTTGCC
>QHMS01000247.1 GCA_003217895.1 Verrucomicrobiota bacterium | reverse complement strand
CGATCTCCAATTTGATGTCGTGCGCTGCGACAGCATGGACGCGCTGCCGCTGTTGAAAATTTTGGCAAAGCAACTTTCCCGCTGCGCGCGCGGCATTTTCAGCTGCATCCAGATAACGCTTCATCTTTAGAGATAAATAGAATCGCGCTAGCGCTGTGCCAAACGATTAGTTGTAGCGGCGCGACACTCGCCGTGCGAATAGATTCAGCGTCACGCTTCCCACAGGGAAGCGGCTACAGAAAAAACCGGGAGGAAAACATGTTCTCCTCCCGGGTTGAAGTTAGGTGTTGTGACCTCGAAGAATTTCGGGGCCGTTAATCCAGCGTTGGGCTTAGTGCCTCTTTTTCTTCGCTGATTTTTTCTTTGCTGCTTTTTTCTTTGCCATCGACTAATTCCCCCCTTTCAATCCGCAACGTGCGGAGAATGGGTGAAGAGTTGGGAATGATTTCACTTCACTTAATTGCGTTCAGTAATCGCCTCATTTTTTTTGTCAAACCTTTTTGTTGCGAATTTTGAAAAAATCTTTACCAACTCGCGCGCTAGAATTTTTTTTGGAGCGCGCGAAATTTTTCGAATCGCACCGTCACGGAACAGAATCCCCACCTCATTTTCGTCGCTTTCCATTCCGACGCGCGCATCGTTCGCGACGATGATGTCGCAATTTTTTGCGCGGAGTTTTTGCGCGGCGTTTTCTTCAACGTCATTTGTTTCGGCGGCGAACCCAACGAGGAGAAATTTCCGATTCTGGCGGCGGCCCAACGAATCGAGTATGTCCCGCGTTGGAGTCAACTCGAGTGAAACGTTGCCGACGCGCTTCTTGATTTTCACCTGGGAAATTTTCGCCGGCTTGTAATCCGCCACGGCAGCGCACAGGATGCACACGTCACAGTTATCCGCATGCTGGTGGACCGCGTTGAACATTTCGTCACTCGTAGAAACGCAAAACAACTTCGCGCCGCGCGGGGTCTCGAGGTTGACTGGGCCGGAAATCAAAGTGACTTCGTGTTCGGCTTCGAGTGCTGCTTCGGCAATCGCGTAGCCCATTTTTCCCGACGAGCGATTGGAGATGTAGCGAACCGGGTCAATCGGCTCGCGCGTTGGTCCGGCCGTGACGAGAAATCTCACGCGATCAATTTATCGTGGCGGCTAAGAAGAAATTCCGCGCGGAACGCGATGTCGTTCACTTTCCAAAGCCGGCCGAGGCCTTCGTAACCGCACGCGAGCATTCCTTCTTCCGGCCCGATAAACTCAACTCCACGCGCTTTCAGTTTTTCCACGTTCTCCTGCGTGGCGTGATGCTGCCACATTTTTCCATTCATGGCTGGCGCGAGCAGAATCGGCGCGCGCGTAGCGAGCGCGATCGCGGCGAGCGGATGACCAGCCAGACCGTGCGCAAGTTCGGCGATGACGTGCGCGGTCGCGGGCGCGATCAGGAGCAGGTTCGCGCGATCGGCAAGGTCGATATGCCCGGGTCGCCAGTTTTCCTTTTCATCGTAGAAGCTCGTTGTGACCGGATTTTTGGAAAGCGTTTGCAACGTGAGCGGCGAAATAAATTCGGTCGCGTCCTGCGTCATGACCACAAAAACTTCGTGGCCCTGTTTGACGAGCAGACTAGCCAACTCGGCAGATTTATAGGCAGCGATCGATCCTGTGACGCCGAGCACTACCGATTTTTTCCCAGCCGGAATCCGCACCACTTTTCGGGCGCTGGGTTTATCGCGTCTCCTTTTGAGCTCTCTGTCCATGCAGCGCCAACAGTCTAATCGCGAATCTACTGTAGGGGAAGCTGAGAGCTTCCCGGGCGCTCATTTCTGGATCATCCGGCGGCTCAAATAACCCTCCGCAGCCATGATATGGCGGAATTTTTCCAGATCTTCTTCGACTGACCCACTAACAATCGTGTACCGGTAATCGCGCCATAGTTCCATTTCTCGCGCCGCGGTCTCCAGCCGTCGGTTGATCTGTTGCTCGGTTTCAGTGCCCCGTTTGTGCAAACGTCGCCGCAATTCCTCGAGATCGGGCGGCATGATAAAAACATCCGCCAGGGCTTGGCGAATTACCGGATCATCGCAGTTGCGGATGGTGGCGGCGCCTTGTGTGTCGATATCGATCAAGACGTCAACGCCGTTTTTCAAATTCGTCAGTATCGGTTCACGTAAAGTGCCGTAAAAATCTCCGTGTACCTGCGCGTGCTCCAAGAAATCGCCGCCTCCGAGTCTCGTCCGAAAATCCGCATCTGAAAGGAATCGGTAATCTTTGCCGTCGATTTCACCGCTGCGCGGCGTTCGTGTGGTGCAGGAGACCGAATAAAAAAGGTTCGGAGTTTGTCGGATAGCTTCCACCAGTGTCGTCTTACCGGCGCCTGAGGGCGCCGAGATGACGAACAGAATTCCGGAGCGGCCGAATCGTTTACTCAAGGTTCTGAACTTGCTCGCGAATTTTTTCCAATTCCGCTTTACAGGCGATCACGCGCTGTGAAATGGCGGCGTCATTCGCTTTTGCGCCTAACGTGTTGAGCTCGCGAAAAATTTCCTGGATAATGAATTCCAGCGTGCGCCCGACCGGTTCTTTGCTGCGCAAATGATGGGCGAATTGAGCGAGGTGACTTTCCAGGCGCGTCAATTCCTCCGAGACATCAGCGCGGTCGGCAAAGAAGGTAATTTCCTTGAGGACCCGTTCGTCGTCGCTCGCGATCGGCAGCCCGGCTTTTTGGATTCGGTCAAGCAGCGCGGTGCGATATTTTTTCACCGCGTCGGGATGAAGCGCTCGGACCTCCTTGAGTTTTTTCCGGATCGCTTTGAGACGATGAATCAAATCCTTGGCCAGATGTTTGCCTTCGCGCTCCCGCATCTTGATCAAATCGGCGAGCGCGCCGCGCAGCGCCCGTTCGATTGCCGGCCATGCGTCCTCTGCCTTCACGGCTTCTTCCGGGAACCGCATCACGCCGGGCGCCTGTAGAATGGTGCTGATGGTGATCTCGCCCGGCGCGTCTAACTCTTTCTGTAATGCGCGCATGGCTTCATGATACGAGCGGGCGAGCTCCGTGTTTAGCGCCAGGTTGCGCGCGCCGTCGGCGCCGCTGTGAAGTGTGACGATGGCATTGGTCCGGCCGCGCGAAATATTTTCGTTGATCGTCTGGCGAATACGCGGTTCGAGCTCGGCCAGATCGCGGGGTAGATTGATCACGACGTCGCTCTGCTTTCGGTTCACCGAATTCAGCTCGACGCTAAACTTTGTTCCGGCGTGATCGGTTTCGGCGCGACCGTATCCAGTCATGCTCCGCATATATCGTGCAAAAGCTTATCGCAGAGAAACCCGAGCGTTCAACGCTCAATGTTCAGTTGAAAAAAGCGAAAGCGACGCGAGGACGCGTATGCACTCCAAAAGCTTCGTAAAACGGAACAATGCGTCGGAGGAATTTTCGCACGAAGTGCTCTAGAGTGCGATGCGTCTTCGCATCGCTTTCGGGACGGCCAGCACGGCACGCTGCTCATTGAAAAACGGTTTACCATCCGCTATCCACGCGTGTGAATCACTTTGAGAAGGAACTCGTCGCGACGGTGATCTTCGGGATCACGTACGTGCTGATCAGCGGCCGGCAGATCAGGATTCTGCCGTTGAATCGGCCGGCGGCAGCTTTGCTCGGCGCGGTTTTGATGGTTTCGACCGGGGTGATGACGCCGGAGCGCGCTTATCGCGCGGTCAACTACGACACGATCGTCTTGTTGCTCGCGATGATGCTGGTGTCCGCGTATCTTTACCTGGCACACTTCTTTGAGTGGGCGGCTGACGCCGTTCTCGAGTTTTCACGCACGCCCCAGCGGCTATTGCTTTATCTCACGCTTACGTCCGGCGTTCTCTCGGCACTGCTCGTGAACGACACGATCTGTCTGATGCTGACGCCGCTTGTAATCGCGGTGATCCGGCGCGGTAAACTCCCGCTGCTGCCGTATCTGATCGCGCTTGCGACCAGCGCAAACATCGGCAGCGTCGCCACGCTCGTGGGCAACCCGCAAAACATGATTATCGGGCATTTTTCATATATTCCGTTCGCGCAATTTTCGTGGTCGCTCGTGCCGGCAGCAATCGTTGGACTAGCGATCAACTTTGTAATTTGCGGTTTGGTTTTCGAAACGTCCTGCGGCAAGCCGCGATTGAACGAGAACCTCATCCGATCCCGAAACTCGATCGCGGTCTGTTCGCTCTCGTTTGCGCTGTGTTCGTGTCAATCTTCGCCTGTTTTCTCGCCGGATTAAGTCTTGCATGGACAGCGCTTGCAGGCGGGTCGCTCATCATGGTGCTCGCGCGCCGGGATACACACAAAGTGCTGAAGCTTGTTGATTGGCACTTGCTGGTATTTTTTGCGGCCCTGTTTGTGGTTGTCGATGGCCTGAGCGACACCGGCCTGCCGGACGCGATTTATCGGCATCTCCAACCTCTTTTTGGAGCAAGCGCGGTTACGCAGGCCTGGAACTTGAGTTGGTTCTCGGTGATCGGCTCAAACATTTTCTCGAACGTGCCATTCGTGCTCGTTGCGGGAAAATGGATCACGCGTTTTGTGGAACCGGTGTTGATGTGGAAAGTGATCGCGCTCGCAACGACGTTCGCCGGGAATCTTACCATCGTCGGTTCGGTCGCGAACATGATCGTCGTGGAATCCGCGCGCGAACATCTGGAAGTTGGTTTTTGGGACTACGCACGTTTCGGAATTCCGATCACGATCCTGACAACCGTAGCGGGCGTTGCGGTGCTGCTATTGCTGCGGTGAGAAGCGACCGTTTGGGAGTTCCGCCTTCAGCCGGCGGATTGTGGAGTACGCACCCCGGGACCGCGTAAACGCGGAACTCCAAGCAGGTCCGTGATCGCGCGGAGGTGCGGGGACGGAATAGGAACCGAGTCGAGCGAACGAATACGAAACCAGCGCCGCTGCTCGTTGGTAATCTCCTGCGCCCCGTGGCGAAAAACCTGGAGTGTCGCGCGATGGTGCGTGAATGGAAACACCGACGTGTAAAGTGGACGTTGTTGCGAATTTGACGGCTTTAAGCCGTCAAGTTTAAGGGGCGGCAAAATCCACATGCCGCGCCAGCGTTTGGATGATTGTTCGAGTAAGATCTTTCCCTGACGAACCACAAATGCATGCTTTTCGACGAGTCGCGTTGTACGCGGGCGAGATTTCCTGACCGGCAGCGTTTTCGGATTTTTTGCGAGGCAGAATTTTTTTACCGGGCAAATCCCACAATTGGGCTTTCGAGGAATACAAACAAGTGCGCCGAGATCCATCAGTGCGGAGTTGTAAATGCGGGCGTTGGATTTCGAAAGAAGACTCGCTGCATGTTCCCAGAGCGTTGTCCGGCCGGCGACGGAATCGATGGCTTTGCGAAGATTAAAAAGCCTCGTCAACACGCGCGCAGTGTTAGCTTCGACGATTGGTACTGACTGATTAAAGGCAAAGCTGGCGACGGCGTGCGCGGTGTATTTTCCGATTCCTGGAAGTTTTTGCATTTGTTCAATTGAACGTGGAAAGCGTCCGCGGCGCCGATGTACGACGGCCTTTGCGGTGGCATGAAGATTTCGCGCGCGGGCGTAATAGCCGAGGCCTTGCCACGCCCGGAGCACGTCATTTTCGGAAGCGCGAGCCAGCGACGCAAAATCGGGGAAACGGCGGAGCCACTCATCGTAATACGGGATCACGGTCGCGACCTGCGTTTGCTGGAGCATGAACTCCGAAACGAGGATGGCGTATGGGTCGCGAGTGCGGCGCCAGGGCAGATTGCGGCCGTAGCGGCGAAGCCAGCGGAGAAGTGGGCGCTGGAAGGCACGAATTTTTTCCGGCGTGGCAACGGCTTTCAGCAAACGCTCAACGTCCATCGCCAAACGTCCAACGTCCAATTCAGAGTTGAGCGTTGAGCGTTGAGCGTTGAGCGTTGAGCGTTTTCCACAAATGAACTCGTACACTCACGCCCTTACGAAAGAGCAGGCGACAAAACTTCGTACGCTGCTCGAAGAACTCGGGTTCGAATTTTCGCCGAAGGAGTGGACAATTTTCTTCGCGCAGAAAAACAAATTGAGCGTGGCGGTTTACGAGAAGGGACCCAAAGTGCTGGTGCAGGGCCGAGGGGTGGAGGAGTTCGTGCAATTCGAGCTGGAGCCGAAAATTCTCGGGGAAGCCAAGCTGGGATACGAAGAGGTGCATTCGCCAGAGATGTTCGAGCAGCATTTCGGCGTGGACGAGAGCGGGAAGGGTGATTTTTTTGGGCCGCTAGTGATCGCGGGGGTTTATGTTGATCGCGGGATCGCACGCAAACTTCTCGATGCCGGCGTTGTGGACAGCAAACGAATCGGCTCCGATGCGCGGATTCGCGCGCTGGCGGACACGATTCGGAAAACTTCGCTGGGTCTGGTGGAAACAGTGCTGATCGGCCCGGCCAAGTACAACGAGCTTTACGATAAGTTTGGCAATCTCAACCGGCTGCTCGGTTGGGGTCACGCACGCGTGATTGAAAATTTGCTGGGAAAAAAACCGGGATGCCCGCGATCGTTATCGGACCAGTTCGCCGATTCGCGGGTAATCAACGCGTCCTTGCTGAAGCACGGGCGCAAGATCGCGATCGAGCAACGCCCGAGAGCCGAATCGGATATCGCAGTAGCGGCGGCGTCCGTGGTAGCGCGAGAGGGGTTCATCAACTGGCTGGAGCGCAAAAGTAACGAGCTCGGCATGCGATTAGAGCGCGGGGTATCGTCGAGCGTGAAGGATGCCGCCAGAAAGCTGGTGGAAACGAACGGGCCGGGCGCGTTGCGCGAGGTGGCGAAAGTCCATTTTCGAACAGCGCACGAGATCGCGCCAAATGATTATCCCGCTCCGCCTACACGTGAGAATTGGCGCAAGGCCACGTGATTCATCCAGCGCGACGAAGTGAGTTGCGTTTCGTGTTCTTTTCGAACACCTTAGGCTATTAAAATGTTATCGTTTTTGTGATCGGTGGCCACCACCGCAGGCGCATGAAACGATTATTAAATAGATATGTCAAAGTTAACTAAACGCGACATTGTCGTTTCTATTAGCAACCAAACAGGCATGGTTCAGCATCAAGTTTTTGACGTCGTTCAGCGTACGCTAGACAAAATCACCGACAGCCTGGCGAACAACATCCCGGTTGAACTGCGCAATTTTGGCGTTTTTCAGCCGCGCCTGACTAAGCCGCGCGTTGGCCGAAACCCGAATCAGCCGGGCAGCAGTTTTGTGATCCCATCGCGCGCGACGGTGAAATTTAAGGCTGGCAAGATCATGCGTCAGCGCGTTGAGAAGCTCTCACGCCAGCTGAAGGAAGCGGCAGAGCGCAAGATTAAAACAGAAGTAGGCGTGTAAGACCCGTAGGACAAGTGATGCAGAAAATCATGTCTGCGTCGCGAGGTTCGCAGACGATTGTCCGCGTCGTGCTCACGAGAGCAAATTCTGGATCGTTTTTTCCAGGCGCTCAAAATTAATTGGCTTGGTGAGATGCTCAGCGAAACCTGCGTCTCTGGCTTGCTTCACGTCTTGTTCGCTACCAAAGCCGCTGAGCGCGATTCCGGGCAAATCTTTACTGACCCGCACCTCACGCATCAATTCGTAACCGCTGCGGTCCGGCAATCCGATATCGCTGATGAGCAGATCGAAGTCCTCTATGCGGACTTTCTCCACTGCCTGTTCCGCGGAATGGGCTACAGTAATTTCGTAACCATGGCGCTCCA
>QHMS01000266.1 GCA_003217895.1 Verrucomicrobiota bacterium | reverse complement strand
TCCGTGCTTACAGTGGTTTGACCTCCGAGCGTCTGGCCCGCTGACTTCTAATCCTAGTCTCGAGCTAGCCCGCAATGGCGTCGATGGCTTTCCATTCTTCCGGGGTCAGCTTGAGCTTTGCAGCGGCAATATTGTCTTCCAAATGCGCCAAAGACGATGTGCCTGGGATGGGTAGCATCACGGTCGACCGAGCGAGAAGCCAGGCTAGCGCAACTTGGTACACGCTCACACCGTGCGCCTTTGCCGCCGTATTCAGCGGGTTCTCGGGATTCAAACCGCCTCCTCCTCCAATGGGGAACCATGGCAAAAACCCAAGATTCTCTTTCTCGCAATACTCAAGAACGTTTTCCGATTTGCGATCCTCAATGTTGTACCGGTTCTGTACGCTCACGATCGGAACGATCTTGCGCGCCCTCGCGATTTCTACTGGATCGACATTGGATAATCCGATGTGCCGGATCTTGCCGGCATCCTGCATTTGCTTGAGCGCGCCGACCGATTCTTCAATCGGAACTTTGGGATCGACGGTGTGCAATTGATACAAATCGATCCGCTCCAGACGCAGCCGCTTCAGACTTCCTTCTACAGCTTGTTTAAGATGGTCAGGTCGGCAATTTGGCACCCACTCGCCGGGTCCCGGCCGAGTGAGACCGCCTTTTGTCGCGATAACGAGTCCTTTCGGATAAGGATGGAGGGCTTCTGCTATCAGCAATTCGCTCGTGTCCGGCCCGTACGCATCGGCTGTGTCGATCAAATCGACGCCCAGCCCGGTCGCGCGTCTGAGAACCTTGAGCGCGTTCGTTCGATCTGGCGGCCACCCCCAAATGCCTTCCCCGGTGATACGCATCGCGCCAAAACCAAGCCGGTTCACGGTCAGATCGCCGCCGAATTTAAAAGTTGTGTTCATAGCCATGTTTGGTGTGGTTGTTGAGTTGGCTCCGAAGATCACATCGGATTTCCCGGCCAAAAGCGCGGCTCCACTTGCCAGGCTCGTCCCAAGAAACGTTCGCCGGGTGACGCTCCGCCTTTGGGGCGGTTCAGGAGATTCCGTCGTCCTCATGCAGGATTACGTTTACGGAAAGTGTCATTAACGCAAGGAGCTGATTCCTTTCGCGCATCCATTAGAACTGTGAATGCCTCTTCGAGATCTTTGCCGAACGTGACAACGCCTCCTTCGTGACCGGCCATGGCAAGAGTCTTTTTGCTGCGCACATCGGTCACGCTGAAGAGACGCATCATTTCGTACGCCATTTCTGGTGTGCCGTACGTAACAGTCTTCGAGGTTGTCGGAGCCTGGTTAAGAATTACCGACCACAATCCTGAATCGTGGCAGTGAATAACGGCCGCGACCGTTGCGTCGGATTCGTAAATCGCAGCATGTGTCAACGATTCCGATGAAGGAACGGTGCTTCCTTCGTACCCGATCCAGTTTCTTTCAAAATCGTAAGCCACGACTTTCGCGCAGTCCGCCGGTTTCAGTTCGGCTATTCCTGCGGTCGCCGATCCGGTGATATAAAAATTTTTCGTCGCGCCGTCTCTCATGCTCAGGTTGCCAAATCCGATGCCCACAGAGTCCACGCCAATCAGGCGCAATTCACGAAGCTTCCGCCTGTATGCGTTCAATTCGGCAAATCCGTCGAACGGAGTGAGCTCTCCGTTTACGCGTTCACTTGTGAACTTTACGTATGTGCTCACGACGCGTGCTCGGGAAAAAGCGAGAAAATGCTCTTCTCATTTGCCTGGCAGATTCCGCGCTCAGTGATCAGTCCGGTAACGAGATGCCTCGGCGTAATGTCGAAGCCAATATTGGCAGCGGCACTTGCTTCGGGCGCAAGATGCACCTCAGCGTGTCGCCCATCGAGCCAGCCGCCAATGCGTTTTACTTCTTCCGCGCTGCGCTGTTCGATCGGAATTTCCTTTCTTCCATCGCGCATCTTCCAATCGATCGAGGACGAAGGCAGCGCGACATAGAAAGGGATTTCGTTGTCCTTCGCCGCAAGTGCCTTTAAATACGTCCCGATCTTGTTGGCAACGTCTCCGGTGCAGGTAGTGCGATCGGTCCCCACAATCACCAGGTCGACTTCGCCCCGCTGCATCAGATGGCCTGCAGCACTGTCCGCGATCACCGTGTGCGGCACGCCGTGCTCGCCCAGTTCCCAGGCAGTAAGTTTTGAGCCCTGATTTCTGGGTCGCGTCTCAGATACCCAAACATGTACGGCCAAGCCGCTATCGTGCGCGGCATAGATTGGCGCGGTTGCGGAGCCGTAATCAACAAAGGCGAGCCACCCCGCGTTGCAATGCGTGAGCAGATTGACTCGGTCGCCCGCTTTCCTTCGAGCGATGTCTTGAATCAGCTTCAACCCGTGTTGCCCGATCATCCGGCAATGCTCCACGTCTTCTTCCGCGATCGAATTGGCTGTGCGCAAAGCGAGAGTCACCTTTTCTTCGGCCGTTTTTCCATCGGCCATACTCCTGAGCTGGCGCTCGATCGCCCAGGAAAGATTCACCGCCGTCGGCCGTGTCGCCTTGAGTTGCTCCGCTGCGCGGGCTACGCGCTCATCGAATCCCGAGGCTGTGGGATGCGCTGGCGTCTCAATTGCCGCCAGATACATCCCAAACCCCGCGCTTACGCCGATCAATCCCGCTCCGCGAACATGCATTTCCCGAATTGCCGTCGCCATTTGTTTAACACTGTGCACTTCTTCGATGATGAAACTGTACGGCAAAAAACGTTGATCGATCAATTGCACGACACCTTCATCGTCTGGCTTAACCCAAATCGTTCGAAAGTGTCTGCCGCCTACATCCATAGAATGCGATTGTGATCTCAGCTCCTAGACATCAATTCCCATCGGAACAGCTCCCGGAATTTCCTCCCAGCCACGATGCTTCCAGAATGCCGAACCGCGTTGATTATCGCTGGCCACCAGAATGATAACGCGTTGCGCTCCCACCCTGCGCAAACCTTCGAGGCATTCATCCAGCAGACGCTTACCCAGGCCTCGTCCTTGATAAGCGGGATCAACTGCCAAATGATAAATGTGTCCGCGACGTCCATCGTGGCCGCATAGGGCAACCCCAACAATTGCGGGCCCGTCCATCGCCACTCTGCTCAGACGTGGATTCCGCGCGAGAAATTCTGCGATGCCCTTCCTGTCGTCGCCCTCGGCGATCTCGATTCCTTCCACGCGCTGCCAGATCTCAACCGCTGCATCATGATCAGTGATGGAAAATTCTCGCGTATCGATCTTGCCGCTCATGTTGTAGCTGGGAACTTTAGCACGATGCGGCGGTTTTTGGCTTAGGATTGCGCGAACGCGGTTGCAGATTTCTGAGAATTGTCCGACTGAACAACGTGAAGCAATTCAGCCTCATTCTTCTTGCGATTCTCGCGACCTCGACCTGCGGCTGGGCTAATTTGGGCGACGGGAGCGACAAAGTTGATGACGCGTACGGCAACCTAGTCCAGCGACGTTTGCGTGACGACGGAACAGTGAGCGTTCTTTACCATAAAGATCGCTACCTTTACCAGGTGACCTTCGCTAACGGCCGTAGCGTTTCGGAAACGTATTTCAACGTGAAGGGCACCGATTTAACTGAAAAAGAGGTCACGACATTCCTGAAGGCCAACGCCGCCAAGGCCACGTGGACGCCGGACAGCAGCTATAAAGCACGACGTTTCAAGCGCAGCGATGGCAAAGCTGAGGCAACGTACGGAACTGTGAATGGCCGGCCGGCGCTCACGGTGCGGGAAGTACGAGCGAGACTTGAATGACTAGTGGTCGTTCGGCATCTCTGCCGATCAAATGGGCTGGAACCCATGCCACGCTTCGCAACAGTGTTGACAATGCGTCTTTCTCGCGGTTGAGTATGGCGCGTTAGTTTCCCTTCTCACTGAAACGTTCTCTCAGCGAGGTGTTGTTCGGAAATTCGCATGTTTCAATCAATAACTGCATAAAGCCCCACGTATGTCGGGACATAGCAAGTGGTCGAAGGTCAAGCGGTTTAAGGGCGCGATCGACGCAAAACGCGGCAAGATCTTCAGCAAATTATCGAAGGAAATCACCATCGCGGCGAAGGCCGGCGGTGGCGATCCGAGCGGTAACCCACGTCTGCGCAGCGCGATCCAGGTTGCGCGAGCGCAGAGTATGCCGAACGATAATATTGAGCGCGCGATCAAACGCGGCACGGGCGAGGGCAGGGATGGCGAGCAATTCGACGAGATCGTTTACGAGGGTTACGCGCCCGGCGGGGTGGCGATCATTGTTGAAACTGCGACCGATAACCGAAATCGCACGGGGGCCGAGATTCGCAGAATTTTCACCCAGAACAACGGCAATCTGGCTTCGAGCGGGAGCGTTTCGTACATGTTTCACCGGAAAGGCCAGATCACGGTCCCGCGCTCGAGCCTTGGCGAGGACCGGCTATTGGAAATCGCCCTGGAGGCCGGCGCGGAGGAGTTGACAACCGAGGAGGATCAGTATGTTATTACCACTTCCCACGATCAGCTCTACGCCGTAGCTGAGGCGCTCAAAAAAGCAGGCGTCACCACCGATGGGCAAAAGTTTACGTTTATCCCAGATACTACTGTCGCGGTCAGTGACGAGACCGTGGCGCGGCTGGTGCTCCGCTTGTGCGACGCGCTCGAAGAGGACGACGACGTGCAAAACGTCTATTCAAATCTAGATATTCCCGACGAATTGCTGGCCAGGTTGCCAGCCTGACCGAAAAAAAGATTGCCTCTCAAATTTGTGAAAGCTGTCCGCCGCGGCGGACGAAGAAGGATCTTGCTTATGGACGAAAACAATGACGATAAACAACCTGCGCCCGTAGAAGCTGCTGCTGACCCGGTTCTGCGGGAGCAACGCCAGCATCGCCCGCGTCGTCGTTTCCCACGGCGGCGCTATCGCAATCGCGGCGACCGCTTTGGCGGCGATCATTCCAATGAATCGCAAGGCCCGGCGGGAGATACCGGCGTGGAGACATTAGATCAACCCGCGTCAGGCGCCCCCGCGGCGGCTGAGGCTGAGACCGAAGACGGCCAACAAGTTCAAGCAGAGCCGGAGTTTGGCGAAGGCATCATTGAAATTTCGGGCAAAGGCTTCGGATTCCTGCGCGATCCGAAACGGAACTTTGTGCAAACGCCGCAGGATATTTTCGTCACGCCTGAAATTGTCCGTCGTTTCGCCTTGCGCGACGGGATGTGGATCTACGGCGAAACCCGGCGCGGCAGCCGGGGCCCACAATTGGTGAAGCTTCTCACGATCAATGGCGAAGAGCCGACGAAATATCAGGGTATCCGCCCATTTGAAGAATTGACCACCATCAATCCGAACAAAAAAATCAAGCTCGAGACCGTGCCGGATCGTTACACGACGCGGATCATGGACTTGATGACGCCGCTGGGCATGGGCCAGCGCGGTTTGATTGTTGCACCGCCGCGCACTGGCAAAACAACGCTGCTGCACCATATCGCAGATGCCGTCGCAAAAAATCATCCGGAGATGATCCTGATCATTCTTCTGGTGGATGAACGCCCGGAGGAAGTGACCGATTTTCGCCGGTCACATCCAACGGCGCAATTGATGGCAAGTTCGAATGACAGCGACATCAAGAGTCACACGCGGATCTCGCAACTGGCCGTCGAGCGCGCAAAACGATTGGTTGAAGCGGGCAAGCACGTCTTCATCCTGCTCGACTCCATTACGCGCACAGCACGCGCATTCAACAACGCATTGTCTGGAGGCGGCCGCACCATGAGTGGCGGTATCGATGCGCGCGCAATGGAAATTCCACGAAAGATCTTCGCTGCTGCGCGCAATACCGAGGAAGCCGGTTCACTCACGATTGTCGCGACCGCTCTGATTGAAACTGGCAGCCGCATGGACGAATTGATCTTTCAGGAATTCAAAGGCACTGGGAACATGGAAATGGTGCTCGACCGGAAGATCAGCGACCAGCGTATCTATCCGGCGATCGACATCTTTCTGTCCGGGACACGCCGCGAAGAGCTGCTGTTGCAACCGTGGGAGTTGGAGAAAATCAATCTCATCCGGCGCGGTCTTGCCGGTCATAAACCAGAGGAAGCCATTCAACGTCTCCTGATGTTCGTCAAAAAATTTCCGACGAACACCGAAATGCTCAAGGGCATTCCGGGGTAGGAGAGCTGTATGCCGAGGCACGTCTCACAAAGACGCGGCTACAGACCTTTGTTCCTGATATGCTCCTCGTACAGCGCGTGAATCACATCGCGCGCGTCGAGATAGTCGCGACGAAACGCTTCGAAGTTATCGTAGCCAAGGCGAACCGAAACTCTTCGCTGTTCACCTGAGCCGTGAGGAAGCACTGAAACGGCTTTATTCTCGTAACGCCGCAATACGGATTCGTAGCGGCGGAGCAAGACGTAAGCCTGTTTGAGTTTCCCTGCTTCGGCGTCGTTCAGGATTGCGCGCTCACGCAATTGATCAACGGCACGCTCCCAGTTCGGTTCCCAGATATTTTCGCGCATTTGCAGTGCCTGCACGAGAAATTCACCTTCGATTATGCCCCCGACTCCCGTTTTGAAATCGAGAAAATCCGATCCGCTGCCACGATCACGGCGAATGCGCTCAAGCATGCCGTCGATTTGCTCAAAGAGATCGGGGCGCTGGCCGGCTTTTCTCCAATAATCCTGTGCCATCTGGATGAATTGAGCGCCCAGCGGACCGGTCATGGGCCGCGCGCGAGTTAACGCGTGTATCTCCCAAAGCTGTGCCCGATGCTCAAAATACGCCTGGTAAGTCTCCAGAGGACAAACTAGCGGACCTTTCTCGCCTTCAGGACGCAGTCTCGCGTCGAGCATCCAAATGTTTCCTTCGGAAGTCGGTTGCGCCATGTTGACGACTAAATTTTGCGCGGCGCGAATATCGTCGCCTACGAACAAAACATCGAGATCGGCGCCATAGCTGAGTTCGTGTCCGCCAAATTTTCCGAGAGCAATTACGGTCAACTGCTTGCCCGCCAGGAGACGAATCGTAAAGAGCAGGCAAGCTTCCGCTAAATCAGAAAGCTCAGGCCCAAAGTTCTTCGCGGTTGTCGGCCTGCCAGAATGAAGGACATCTCGCAGCATCACGCGCAAGATTTGTCGCTGCCGGTACGCGCGCACGGGATCGAGGTGGAATGCGCTCGCGCCGAGTGAATCCAGGCGCCGTAAGTGCTCCGCCATTGGTCTGGGGTCGGAAAAAGTTGGATCGCGCGTGATTTCTTCGAGCAATTGTGGGCGACGAATCAACAAGTCGCCCGCCAATCGGCTGACATCGAAAGTCTTGACGACCAACTCTAGCAATTTCGGGTTCGCCACGAGCAATTCGAAGAGCAAACTGCGCAGGCCGTAAGCTTCGACGAAGCGAACGAATTGATTGAGAGTTGCGTCCGGGTCCGCCGCCCTCGCCAGCCAATCGAGCAAGATCGGATGCAGCTTCCGAGATATTTGTCGAGTGCGCGGCGCGACGTGGAAACTTCCCGGCCCACGTTCGAGATCTCCCAGCGCTTTTGCTGCGCGTTTTTGGTCGCTGAAAATTTCCAGATTGATTTTGGTCAGATCCGCAGGTGCTTCCGAGACAATCCGTTGAAAAATCGGACGGACTGCTCCCATTCTCGCTTGGAGCACTGCGGTGAAGTCCTCGGCGGATGGAAAGCGGAGGCTGTATGCAAGGCGGCCCAATGCCTTCCGCTCCTCTGGAATAGTGTGCGTCTGCTGCTCAGCTTCGATTTGCAGACGATGCTCTACACGGCGCAGAAACCGATACGCGCCGTCAAGAGCCAAAACTTCCTCGTGAGGAAGGAAATTCAATTCACGCAACGCTCGGAGTGCCTTGAGCATACTCGGTTCTTGCAGGAACGGATGCCGCGCTCCATTGATGAGTTGCAGTGCCTGCACAATGAATTCGATTTCGCGAATCCCGCCGATGCCAAGCTTGACGTCGCGGTGGAGCTTGTCCGGTCCGACTACGTCGCGTTCGATGCGGCGCTTGATGTTGGCGATCTCCTCGAGCAGATCGGGCGTCGCACTTTTCGGATAAATAAAAGGCTGATGTTGCCGCAGGAACTCATACGCCAGCTCGCGGCTGCCAGCGATGCCCCGCGCCTTGATTAGCGCGAGGCGCTCCCAGCTTTCACCGAAACCGGCATAATAATTTTCCATGCTTTCGAGTGATCGCGCGAGCGGGCCGGACGACCCTTCTGGACGCAGGCGCAGATCGACTCGAAGAAGTGATCCTGCCGGATGCGGAGTCGAAAATGTTTCGAGAATTCTCTTTCCCAGTCGGTTGAAGAACTCATGATAGGAAATGTGCGGCGTGAGCTGTCCTTCCTCGCTGTAAAGAAAGAGAAGATCAACATCGGAGCTGTGATTTAGCTCGCTGCCGCCGAGCTTTCCGAGCGCGAGAATGGCAAACTCCGCCTTGGGCGACCCGTGGCGTTGTCGCAGGTCGGCGTTCCAATGTTCGAAAACGCGACGGATGCAAATCTCCGCGATCTGTGAAAGCTCGCCGGTCGTCTCTTCAAGCGGCGCGACATTCGCAAGTTCGCGAAGCGCAACGCGCGTCATTTCGCGGCCTTTCCAAAAACGAAGTGCCGCAAAATCTTGCGTTGCCACAGCATCGCCCGCCAGAGCGTGCAGCTCAGCGAGCATTTCCGCGTACCCGCGAGAACTCGTGCACACTTCAAGTTGAGAGAGCCACAAGAGCGTCTCGGGATTCTGCGTCAACCTTGTCGCGCAGATGCTTGAGACTGCCAGAAGATGCAGCAGGGACGGTTCGCCCAGCGGGAATTGGTCGATGACACAGACAAGGGGCAACGCGTTTGCACGCCTGCCCGCGGGCTTGTCCGCAGTAGCTTCGGCATGGGCGGGCCATCGTTCGCTGAGCTGGACCAGAGCGGTCTCGACCTGCGAAGGGTTCAACGATCCCGCCGCCTTTTCCCGAATCCAACGATTCCCGCCATCCATCTCGCAAAACATCACGCGATTTTCGTGGAAAGACCAGCTAACGCGCTGTCCCGGATTAGGACGCAGGCAGAGGCGCCAGAACACGAAGCGCTTTTTGCTGGATTTGGAATTCAACCGGACAGCTGCCAGCCAGCTCGCCATCGAGCTCCAAGGGAACGTCCTGCTCGCTCGTTATGCGCAGGCGGCGAGTTTGGAAATATTCGATCTCTGGAGCGCGGATCTCGGAGCTGAATATAACGTCCTGGAGATACTTAATGATTTCGAGATAGCCCAGCCGTTTGAACACGACCACATCGAACAGGCCATCATCGATGATAGCGCGCTTGAAAAATGGGAACGGGCCGCCGTAAAGGCGCCCGTTTCCGATCAAAACAAACGATCCTTCTCCTACAGATCCGCTTTCCGATTCAATATAAAGTTTCGGCGGTTGCCGTGCCGCAATCTGGGCTGCCGAGATGAGATAGCTTAGCGGACCGAAACTGCGCTTGGAGGCGAGGCTGGTTTCCTTGACGACTTGTGCGTCGAGCCCAACGCCAGCAAGCTGGACGAAACATTTGCCATTTGCGCTCGGTAGATCGACCAGACGCTTATTCGCTCCTTCGACGATATCCCAGCAGAGCTGCAGATTGTGCAACGGCAGACCGAGTTCCATCGCGAAAACGTTCACTGTGCCCATTGGAAGAAGACCCAGCGCGGCATTACTGCCGGCCAGTCCATTTGCCACCTGATTTACTGTTCCGTCGCCGCCGGCCGCTACAATTCGTGCAAAGCCCTTCTCGACAGCGCGCCGGGCCAGCGCTTCCGCTTCGGCCGCATTCGATGTGACGTGGATTGGGCAGCCGCGGGCGATCGATTCGACGCGCTCCTGCCAGCTGCGGAGATTTTCGGGACTGCCTGCGGCCGGATTGAGGATGACAACTGTATCAGTCACACGGGAAAATAGCGCAGGGCTTTGATCTTTTCTTCAAACTCGGGCTGCGTAACGTCTCAGGGGTGAAAAAATTGCGCCGGATTGCGTTGATTGCTCTAGGGGTGGTGATTGGGCTCGGCGCGATTCTCTTGATCGGCGTCAACTTGTATGTGCAATCGCAGGGGGCACAAGCAAAGATTCAGCAGGAGCTGAGCCGACGCCTCGGCAGCCCGCTGGAAATTCGCAGCATGAGCGTGACTCCATGGGGCGGACTAGAACTGAGTGGCATCACAATTGCACAGACTTCCGCAGTGGGCCCGAGGCATTTCCTCGAGGCGAAAACATTTCGGCTGCGCGTGCGTTTCCTTTCGCTTTTTTCCAGACGGCTTGTGATCAAGGAGATCTCGCTGATCAATCCAAACGTGGTTTGGCCGCAGGATGCGGAAGGAAAATGGAGATTACCCAGCTCCCAGGACCTACCACCGTCCGTAGCTTCTGCGAAACAGGCTGCTAGCGTCTCCCAGCCGCAAGGAGAAAGCGAATCTGTCCAAATGAACCCGGCTTCTGTGCTGATCTCCACACCAGCTAATCTTTCCTCTGCGTCTCAGGTCCCCCTCAACAGTAAACCGCCCAGAGGAGAACCGAGACTGGCCGTGGCTCCTGAAGTTCGCCGAGTCAGCGTTAAGAATGGCAATTTCACGTTTCTCGATCAAACAGGCGGGCTGCTCGCGAGCTTTAGTGGGGTGGATTTTCGTACCAACATCCGCAGCGCGCTGGCGCTTCACGGCGACACTAAGGTTGGAAAAATTTCGCTGCGGGACCGCTTTTTTCTGGAACAACTACGTTCCCAGCTTCGCTATGAACCTGACGTGCTGGAGCTTTCCAAGATTTCTGCGCGCGCTGCAACCGGCGAGATCAACGGCTATTTTGCCATGCAACCGGAAGCGGAGGATTCTCCGTTCACGACGAGCGTGAAGTTTCATGATGTGCTGGCCGATCAGATCGTCGAAAACGCCGGTGGCCTCAAGGGAATGGTAAAGGGCAAATTGGAGGGAAGTTTCCAGGCCTCCGGGAAAACTGCCGACCCGAGTGCGCTCATTGGCAACGGCGAAATTTTCCTGCGCGACGGGCGGATTCAGCAATATAGCTTGCTCGTATTGCTCGGGCAGGTTCTCCAGATCGAAGAGTTAAAGGAGCTTAATCTGGAGCAAGCGGAAGCAAAATATCATTTGAGCCCGGGCTCGGTCACGATCGACGAACTGATTTTGCGTTCACCGAATATTCGTCTTACCGCATCCGGCACAGCTGGGTTTGACGGTAAATTGAAACTCGATTCTCAGCTCGCGATCAACGATCGAATTCGGGGCCAGCTGTTCAAAGCGATTCGCGAGAATTTTCAGCCTACCAACGAGCCGGGTTACTCTGCCATCGACTTTCAGATTGTCGGGACCGTTGAGCGACCCAGCACAAATTTGGTAGAACGGTTAGTAGGTCGCGATCTCAGCAGTATGATCAACAGCTTTTTTGGCGGGAAAAGGGACCGACCAAAGAAGAAAAGGAAACAGGTCGAAGAAGCAATGCCCGCTGTGCCATCGCCGCCCTCTGCTACCCCGGTGGAAGCGCTGGCTAAACCCACTGCAGCGGCAACGCCGATCGCTTTGCCATGAGGGTGATCGCCGGCAGCGCCGGCGGGATCCGCCTGGCAGTTCCCAAGCGCGGTGTACGACCAACAATGGACCGCGTCAAAGCCGCCGTCTTTTCCAGTTTGGGCGAGTTCGTCGCTGGCGCGCGCGTCCTCGATCTTTTCGCGGGGAGCGGCGCTCTTGGAATTGAAGCGCTCAGCCGAGGCGCGTTCTCGGCCGTGTTTGTCGAGGAAGACCGGCAATCCGCCGAGATCATCGAACGCAATCTGGCCAAGACAAAATTAAAGGGACGCGTTCGACAGCAGAACGTTTTCGATTTTCTCCGAGGCGCATCAAGTGTACAGGCGGCTGTGTCAGCCGCCGGGCGCTTGGCCCAAACTCCCTCACAACGTCAAATGAATGAAACATTCGACATCATTTTTGCCGATCCCCCCTATGAGAGGACAAAGCGCGGCGAAAGCTATACTGAGAAGCTTGTGACAAACGAACTGTTGCCACGACTGCTGGACTCGAGCGGCGTTTTCGTTTTGGAGACGCGAGCAAATGAAATTCTTAGTGAACTGAAACTCTGGCGCGTTGTTCGGCGAAAAACTTACGGCGCCACAAAAATCCTTTTTCTATCTGCAGTCTGCAGTCCGCAACTTGTCCGCCGTAGCCTTGGCGAAGGCGGGTCCGCAATCCGATGATACGCTTCATTTACAATCTGTTTTGGCCAGTCGGTCTGCTGTTTTTCTTGCCGGGTTATCTTGCGAAAATGATTCGTCGCGGTGGTTACCGCGAAAAATTCGGGCAGCGTCTTGGAATTTACGATCGCGAGCTGCGCGCGCGGCTGTCCAAGCAAAGATCGACATGGCTGCACGCGGTGAGCGTCGGAGAAGTAAATGTCGCGCTGAAATTTACCAACGCATTGCGTGCCCTCGATCCGGATTTGCGCTGCGTCTTGACCACGACCACCACAACCGGATTCGCCTTTGCCCGCAAAAACGCACCGCGATGCCTCGAGGTGATGTACACGCCGCTCGATTACTGGCCGATCATGCGCCGCGCGTTTTCTGTCATTCGTCCGGCGCGTATCGTTCTTGTTGAGGCCGAGGTTTGGCCCAATCTCGCCGCCAAAGCGCACGCGCGTCGCATTCCGCTTGCCCTGGTCAACGCGCGGTTGTCCCCGCATTCTGAGCGAAGATATCGGCAGTTTCGATTTTTTATCGCGCCGACGTTCCAACTTCTGGATTTAGTTTGCGTACCAGAAAAGGAAGACGCCGAGCGCTGGGCCGCACTCGGTGTCTCACGCCATCGCATCCGTGTGACAGGCAGCATCAAGTACGATCCTGACGTTCAGAAAGAACGCCAAGCTGTAGCCGCGTCCCTGTGGGACGCGTCGTCGGTTGGGGCACCAAATCGCTCCGTGCTCTTTGGCGGTAGTACGCACCGCGGTGAAGAGGAAATCCTCGCCACGGTTTTTCTGCGCTTGCGTCAGCAATTTCGGTCGTTGCGCCTGTTCATTGCGCCGCGTCACGTCGAGCGGCTGCGCGAAATCCGCGCGCAACTGGACGCTTTGCGATTACATGTGGCGTTGGCGAGCGAAGCGCACACTCATCGCGAACCCAATACGGATTGCCTGCTCCTCGACACGACCGGCGAACTTCAACGGTGGTACAGCATCGCCACAGTCGTGTTCATGGGCAAAAGTCTCACTGCGCACGGCGGGCAAAACCCAGTGGAACCGATTTTGGCTGGCAAGCCTGTCGTGTTTGGTCCGCACATGGAAAACTTCGCAACTCTGGCGAAAGCGCTAGTTTCAGAAAATGGTGCGGTCCAGGTACGCGATGTCGACTCGCTCGAACACGCGCTTGCCGAGCTGCTCCGCGACAGCGAAGCGCGCCAGCGGCTTGTCCAAAACGCGTATGACGTTTTGAGGACGCATCAAGGCGCAACCGCCCGCGCAGCCGCGCTGATTCACGAGTTCACGCCAAAGCAGTGAGCGGTTTGCCATTTGGAGTGCGGCGATCCCGCGACTGCGGGACCGCTTTCGAAAGCGCGCCGCGTCGAGTCCGTACTGCGGCGGACGCGGACCTATCCGCGTAGTCCAAATCTGATCGCCCATTTTTCTTGCGTGAAACAATGGCAATTCGGATATTGTCCGTCCCACGGGTGCCAGATGACCCTATCGTCTAGAGGCCCAGGACATCGCCCTTTCACGGCGGTAACACGGGTTCGAATCCCGTTAGGGTCGCCACCCTGTGCGTAGATTTCAGGAACTCGGCGATCTCGCCTTTGATTAGGCTTTGTTCTTTTGGATTTCTATCTAGTCGCGGAACCGTTTCGACTCAGCGCTTCTCGATGGGGATGAAATCGCGCACGTCGTGGCCAATGTAGATTTGTCGCGGACGCGCAATCTTCTGTTCAGGATCCGTTATCATCTCCTGCCACTGTGCCAGCCAGCCGACCGTGCGTGGAATGGCAAACAAGACCGTAAACATCGCGGGGTCGAAACCCATCGCCTGGTAGATAATCCCCGAGTAGAAATCCACGTTGGGGTAAAGCTTCCGCTTGATGAAGTATTCGTCCTCCAGCGCGATCCGCTCCAGTTCCAAGGCAATGTCCAACTTTGGGTTTCGGCCGGTCACTTGGAAAACCTGGTCGGCTGCCCACTTAATAATCCGCGCGCGAGGATCGTAGTTCTTATAGATCCGGTGCCCGAATCCCATCAGCTTGCCGTGACCTGTCTTAATCTGCTCAATGTAAGCAGGGATGCGGTCTTTGGATCCGATCTCGTCCAGCATCTTCAACACTTCTTCGTTTGCGCCGCCATGCAATGGGCCTGAAAGCGCGGCTGCAGCGGCGGCGGTGGCAACGAATGGGTCCGCCTGCGAGCTGCCCGCAGAACGCATGACATTGGCACTGCAGTTCTGCTCGTGATCGGCATGCAGGATAAACAAAATGCCGAGCGCGCGCGCCAAAGCCGAATTCGGCTCGTACTTCAGCTCTGTCATCTTCCACAGCATGTTCATGAAATTCTCGGCGTAACTCAGGGCGTTGTCCGGATAAACGTACGGGAAGCCGAG